>JACQFZ010000065.1 GCA_016199745.1 Gammaproteobacteria bacterium | reverse complement strand
TTGGTCATATGCTTTGACTTCGCCACCAAACTTCGACGCCAAGACCTTGGTCAGGGCAGCGGTTAACGTGGTCTTGCCATGGTCGACGTGGCCAATGGTGCCAACGTTGAGATGGGGTTTGGTGCGTTCGAATTTTTCCTTCGACATAGCTCAATGCCTCACGCTTATCCGACTTTAAATCCCGACCGGCAGAAACCGCCGATCATCGAGTCACTCAGTTAACTTTTCTTCAAAATCGATTCGGCGACGTTCGCCGGAACCGGATTGTACTTCTTGAATTCCATGGTGTAGGTCGCGCGGCCTTGGGTCGCGGAACGCATCGCCGTGGAATAACCAAACATGTTCGCCAGCGGGACTTCGGCGCGGATTACCTTCACGCCACCGTGGCCGTCTTCTTGATTCATGATTATGCCGCGCCGCGAGTTCAGGTCGCCGATGATGTTGCCGAGATAATCCGGCGGCACAGTGACTTCGACGTCCATGATCGGCTCGAGCAGGACCGGATCGCCTTTCGGACCGGCTTCTTTCCAGCACAGGATCGCCGCCATCTTGAACGCGTTTTCGTTCGAGTCGACTTCGTGGTACGAGCCGTAATGCAACGTCGCCTTCACGTCGACTACCGGGTAGCCGAACTTGATACCGCGGGTCATCGCTTCTTCCACGCCCTTCTTACAGGCCGGAATAAACTCGCGCGGAATCACGCCGCCCTTGATGCCGTCGACGAATTCGAAACCCTTGCCGACTTCAGTCTGTGGCTCGAACTTGATGACGACATGGCCGTACTGACCGCGACCACCGGACTGCTTGACGAAGCGGTATTCCTGGTCGATCGACTTGCGAATCGTTTCGCGGTACGCGACCTGCGGCTTGCCGACATTCGCTTCAACGCTGAACTCGCGCTTCATGCGGTCGACGATGATTTCGAGATGCAGCTCGCCCATGCCGGAGATGATGGTCTGGCCGGATTCCTCGTCCGTGCTGACACGGAACGACGGATCTTCCTGCGCCAAACGCTGCAGCGCGATGCCCATCTTCTCTTGGTCGGCCTTGGTCTTCGGCTCGACAGCCTGCGAAATCACCGGCTCCGGGAATTCCATGCGCTCCAAGGTGATAACCTTGTCGGGATCGCACAGCGTTTCGCCGGTGGTGACGTCTTTGAGGCCGACGCAAGCGGCGATATCGCCGGCGCGGACTTCTTTGATTTCGTCACGATGGTTGGCGTGCATCTGCAGCAACCGACCGATGCGTTCTTTCTTGCCCTTAACCGGGTTATACGTGGTATCGCCGGAATTCAATACGCCGGAGTAGACGCGGATGTACGTGAGCGCGCCAACGAACGGGTCGGTCGCGATTTTGAAGGCGAGGGCCGAGAACGGCTCTTCGTCGGACGCGTGACGCTCGGATTCGGTGCCGTCTTTATCGTCGAGATGGCCCTTGATCGCCGGGCGATCGAGCGGCGACGGCAAGAATTCGATGACGGCGTCGAGCGCGGCTTGCACGCCCTTGTTCTTGAACGCGCTGCCGCAAAGGACCGGCACGATCTCGAGCTTCAGGTTGCGTTCGCGCAGACCCGACTTAATTTCTTCTTGCGTCAGCGCTTGGCCGCCCAGGTATTTCTCCATGAGCGCTTCGTTCGCTTCGGCAGCGGCTTCGACCATTTTGTCGTGCCACTCTTTCGCGGCTTTCTGAAGCTCAGCAGGGATTTCCTTCTCTTCGAAGTTCATGCCCTGGTTCTCTTCGCTCCAGTAGATCGCCTTCATCTTGACTAGGTCGATCACGCCCGTGAACGTCTCTTCCGCGCCGATCGGCAGCTGGACCGGAACCGCGTTAGCGCCCAGGCGTTCGCCGAGCTGGCTGACGACATTCAGGAAGTTGGCACCGGCGCGGTCCATCTTGTTGACGAACGCGATGCGCGGAACCCCGTAACGGTTGGCTTGACGCCAGACGGTCTCGGACTGCGGCTGCACGCCACCGACGGCGCACAACACGAAGATCGCGCCGTCGAGCACGCGCAACGAACGCTCGACTTCGATGGTGAAGTCGACGTGGCCCGGGGTATCAATGATATTGAAACGATGCTGCGGCAATTTGCCGTCCATGCCTTTCCAGAAGGCAGTGGTGGCAGCCGAGGTGATAGTAATGCCGCGCTCTTGTTCCTGCTCCATCCAATCCATGACGGCCGTGCCTTCATGAACTTCACCGATTTTATGCGACACGCCGGTGTAGAACAGGATGCGCTCTGTGGTCGTGGTCTTACCCGCGTCAATATGGGCCATGATGCCGATATTGCGGTAGCGCTCAATAGGGGTTGTGCGTGCCACGACTGCGATCCTCAATCCTATCTATATATAAAAGAACGGTTTCGAACTACCAGCGGTAGTGCGAGAAAGCCTTGTTAGCTTCGGCCATCCGGTGAACGTCTTCGCGCTTCTTCACGGCATTGCCGCGCTTTTCCGAAGCGTCGACTAATTCGTCTGCCAAGCGCGTGCCCATCGACTTGCCGCCACGCGTGCGCGCGGCGTCGACAACCCAGCGCATGGCCAACGCCAACTGACGCTTGGAACGGACTTCAACGGGGACTTGGTAGGTGGCGCCGCCGACGCGACGGCTTTTGACTTCAACCATCGGCCGAACGTTGTCGATCGCCTGGTTGAACAGCGCCAACGGATCGGACTTGCCGCGCTGCGTCAGAGTGTCGAGTGCGCCGTAAACGATCTGCTCAGCCGTCGATTTCTTGCCGTCACGCATGACGACATTCATGAACTTGGCGAGCGTCTCGCTCTTATACTTCGGGTCCGGCGTGATGACACGCTTCGGAACTTCACGTCTTCTGGGCATGGCTCAAATCCCTTGCGGGACTCCTGCGTCGACCTAACCAAATTTTTGAGAAAGGACGCCCGTTGCGGGGCGCTCGATCTTGATTCACTGAACCGACTGCGGCCGGTCCTGAACCCGCTCTATGTATAGATAGAGCGGGGTACTGAAAACTTACGACTTCGGGCGCTTCGCGCCGTACTTCGAACGACCCTGCTTACGGTCGGCAACACCCGCCGTATCGAGGGTACCGCGCACCGTGTGATAACGCACACCCGGCAAGTCCTTCACACGACCGCCGCGAATTAACACGACAGAGTGCTCTTGCAGGTTATGACCTTCACCACCGATATAGGTCGTGACTTCGTAACCATTGGTAAGACGCACGCGGGCCACCTTACGGAGCGCCGAGTTCGGCTTCTTCGGCGTCGTGGTGTACACGCGGGTGCACACGCCACGCTTCTGCGGGCTACCCTGCAACGCGGGGACCTTGGATTTTTCGGTCGCCTGGCGCCGGGGCTTGCGCACCAACTGATTGATCGTCGGCATTTAATTCTTGCTCCACCCAGAAAAAATCCACGGACGGACTTTTTCAGAAACTCTTAATAAACAACAGGCCGATACCTGCCGGCCTGTACGAGGGGCGCGATTCTATGGACGTGCCTAAAAGCTGTCAAGCAAATCGTGCATATAAACCGCTACAGATGGAATAACTGAGCCTGGTAACTACTCAGCGTCCCCCACTACCCTTATGGAAGAGGGAAACGGAGGGGTTATTGATCCCTCCTAGTCCATTCCTACCTATTCTAACTGGTTCTACCTATTCTAACTGGCGCACCAAAACCAGGCATACTTACTCTGCCCCATTCAGTGGGACGGGGACTTGCCCATTTTTAAGTACCTACCGCCTCTTCGCCACTTTCCGTCCGCGGCGCCCGCACTCTGGGGGTCAACGAACGTTCCAGCTGGCGTGCTTCTTCTTTGGCCTCGCCCCGCTGGCGTCGACGCTCTTGGTGGTGCGCCAAGCCGGTACCGGCCGGGATCAAGCGACCGACAATGACGTTTTCCTTCAGGCCACGCAGCAGGTCGTGCTTGCCGGTGATGGCCGCTTCGGTAAGAACGCGGGTGGTTTCCTGGAACGACGCCGCCGAGATGAACGACTCGGTCGACAGCGACGCCTTGGTGATACCCAGGAGTACCGGCTCGAAAGTGGCTTCCTGCTTCTTGTTCAGACTGACTTCCTCGTTCTCTTCCAACAGCCGCGCCCGCTCGACCTGCTCGCCCGGCAAGAACCGGGTGTCGCCGGCAACGAGGATTTTCACCTTGCGCAACATCTGTCGCACGATCACTTCGATGTGCTTGTCGTTGATCTTCACGCCCTGCAGACGGTAAACGTCCTGCACTTCGTCGACGATGTAATTGGTCAACGCTTCGGCACCCAACAACCGCAGGATGTCGGACGCGACCGGCGCACCCTCGACGATGACGTCGCCCTGCTCGACCGACTCACCTTCGAATACGGTGATATGGCGGCCCTTCGGGATCAGGTATTCATGATCCGAGCCTTGCTTGTCGGTGATGACTAGGCGCTGTTTGCCCTTGGTGTCTTTACCGAAGCTGACGACACCGCTGACCTCGGCCAAGATCGCGGCATCCTTCGGTTTACGCGCTTCGAACAACTCGGCGACACGCGGCAGACCGCCGGTGATGTCGCGCGTCTTCGAAACTTCCTGCGGAATACGCGCCAACACGTCGCCGACGCCAACTTTGGCGCCGTCTTCGACGGTGATGATTGCGCCCGGCGGCAGCATGTACTTTGCCGGAATCTCGGTGCCCGGAATGCTGACCGGCTTGCCCTTGTTGTCGACCAACGTAATAACGGGGCGAATGTCCTTCGCACCACTGCGGTGCTTAGCGTCGAGCACGACGTAGGTCGAGAGACCGGTGATTTCGTCGGTTTGCTTATTAACAGTGACGCCGTCGATCAGATCGCTGAAAGTGACCTTACCGGCCACTTCGGTGATGATCGGATGGGTATGCGGATCCCAGTTGGCAACGACCGCGCCAGCTTTGACCTTCGAGCCATCCCCAACCGACAACACGGCACCGAACGGCACCTTATAACGTTCGCGGTTGCGGCCCTGATCGTCTTGAATGATCAGCTCGCCGGAACGCGACACGGCGACGTGGTTGCCGCTCGCGTGCTTCACCAGCTTGATGTTCTTTAAACGGGCGACACCGGTGGTCTTCACTTCGATGCGCGAGATAGCGGCGGCACGCGATGCGGCACCACCGATATGGAACGTACGCATCGTCAACTGCGTGCCCGGCTCACCGATAGACTGCGCGGCGATGACGCCGACAGCCTCGCCCATGTTGGCGATATGACCGCGGCCGAGGTCACGGCCGTAGCATTTACGGCACACACCGTAACGCGTCTCGCAGGTCACCGGCGAACGCACCAACACTTGGTCGATATGACGCTCTTCGAGCAACGTGACCAACTTCTCGTCGATCATCGTCACGTCCGGCACAAGGATGTTTTTGTCGTCGCTCGGATCGAGGATGTCACCGATAACCACGCGGCCGAGAATACGATCACGCAGCGCAATAACGATTTCGCCACCTTCGACCAACGCCGACTTGGTGACGCCCTGGGTCGTGCCGCAATCATCTTCGGTGACAACGAGGTCTTGGCAAACGTCGACCAAGCGCCGCGTCAGGTAACCGGAGTTCGCGGTCTTCAACGCGGTATCGGCCAAGCCCTTACGCGCGCCGTGCGTCGAAATAAAGTACTGCAACACGTTCAAACCTTCGCGGAAGTTCGCCGTGATCGGCGTCTCGATGATCGAGCCGTCCGGCTTCGCCATCAGGCCGCGCATACCGGCAAGCTGACGAATCTGCGCCGCACTACCGCGGGCGCCGGAGTCGGCCATCATGTAGATCGAGTTGAACGAATCTTGCTTGACGGTCTTGCCATCGGCGTCGAGGACTTGTTCGCTGCCGAGCTGTTCCATCATCGACTTGGCCACACGTTCCGACGTGTGAGTCCAGATGTCGACGACCTTATTGTAACGTTCGCCATCGGTGAGTAGACCCGAGGCATATTGGTTCTGAATGCTCTTAACTTCGCCTTCAGCCTCGCCAATGATTGACGATTTCTCGGCTGGCGTGAGCATGTCGTCGACACCGATCGAAATACCAGCGCGGGTCGCGTAAGCAAAACCGGTATACATCAATCGGTCAGCGAAGATTACGCTCGCCTTCAAACCAACGCGGCGATAGCAACCGTTGATAAGCTCGGAAATCGATTTCTTCTTGAGCTCGCGGTTGATCTGCTCGAACGGCATGCCTTCGGGCAGAATTTCGGACAGCAACGCGCGGCCGACGGTGGTGTCGTAAATCTTAAACGTCTCCGGCTGTGGGCCGTCTTCCGTCATCAGCGCTTCGCGGATACGCACCTTGATGCGCGCGTGTAGCGAGACCTGGCGGCTTTCGTAGGCGCGGTGCACTTCAGCGATGTCGGCAAAGATTTTGCCTTCGCCGGGCACGTTGATGCGCGAACGCGTCATGAAGTACAGGCCCAAGACGATGTCTTGCGACGGCACGATGATCGGGTCGCCGTTAGCGGGCGACAGGATGTTGTTGGTCGACATCATCAACGCGCGCGCTTCGAGCTGCGCCTCGACCGACAGCGGGATGTGCACCGCCATTTGGTCACCGTCGAAGTCGGCGTTGTACGGCGCGCATACCAGCGGATGCAGCTGGATCGCTTTACCTTCGATCAATACCGGCTCGAACGCCTGGATGCCCAGGCGATGCAACGTCGGTGCGCGGTTCAACAGCACCGGATGTTCGCGGATGACTTCTTCGAGGATGTCCCAGACTTCCGGGCCGGCGGCTTCGACCATCTTCTTCGCCGCCTTGATCGTGGTCGCGAGACCACGGGCTTCGAGCTTGTGGAAGATAAACGGCTTGAAGAGTTCGAGCGCCATCTTCTTCGGCAGGCCGCACTGGTGCAGACGCAGCGTCGGGCCGACGACGATGACCGAACGGCCTGAGTAGTCGACGCGCTTGCCGAGCAGGTTCTGACGGAACCGGCCTTGCTTGCCCTTGATCATGTCGGCGAGCGACTTCAGCTGGCGCTTGTTGGCGCCGGTGATCGCCTTGCCGCGGCGACCGTTGTCGAGCAACGCGTCCACGGCTTCCTGCAACATGCGCTTTTCGTTGCGGACGATGATGTCCGGCGCGTTCAGGTCGAGCAGACGCTTCAAACGGTTGTTACGGTTGATGACGCGACGATAGAGATCGTTCAAATCCGAGGTGGCGAACCGGCCGCCGTCGAGCGGCACCAGCGGTCGCAATTCCGGCGGTAGCACCGGCAGGATTTCGAGCACCATCCATTCCGGCTTATTACCAGAATATAAGAACGCTTCAAGGACCTTGAGGCGCTTGGTCAGCTTCTTGATCTTGGTCTCGGAGGTGGTGTCGGCCAATTCGCCGCGCAGCTTGTTCACTTCCTCGCCGAGGTTGATCGACTTCATCAGGTCGCGAATCGCTTCCGCGCCCATGCGTGCGTCGAACTCATCGCCGTATTGCTCGATGGCGTTGAGGTAGGCGTCTTCCGACAGCAACGTGCTCTTCTCGAGCGGCGTCATACCCGGCTCGATGACGACGTAGGCTTCGAAGTACAACACGCGCTCGATGTCACGCAGCGTCATGTCGAGGATCAGGCCCATACGCGACGGCAGCGACTTCAGGAACCAGATGTGCGCGACCGGACTCGCGAGCTCGATGTGGCCCATGCGCTCGCGGCGCACTTTGGAGAGCGTCACTTCGACGCCGCACTTCTCGCAGATCACGCCGCGGTGCTTCAGGCGCTTGTACTTACCGCACAAGCACTCATAGTCCTTCACCGGTCCGAAGATCTTGGCGCAGAACAAGCCATCGCGTTCCGGCTTGAACGTGCGGTAGTTGATGGTCTCCGGCTTCTTCACTTCGCCGTAGGACCATGAACGGATCTTCTCGGGCGAAGCGAGACCGATGCGAATGGAATCGAAGTCTTCGTTCTTACCCGGCTGCTTGAAGAGATTGAATAAGTCTTTCAATGTCGTCTCCTGACTTATGAGTCAGTAACTGAAATTAGTACCTGCCTAAACGCCCCAACCCAATCCCTCCCCCGCTACGCAGGGGAGATAATAGGTGGGCTTATTCCTGCTCGAGCTCGATGTCGATGCCAAGCGCGCGGATTTCCTTCACCAACACATTGAAGGACTCGGGCATGCCGGCCTCCATGCGGTGATCGCCCTTGACGATGTTCTCGAACATCTTGGTACGGCCGGTGACGTCATCCGATTTAACGGTGAGCATCTCTTGTAGCGTGTAACCCGCGCCGTAGGCCTCAAGCGCCCACACTTCCATTTCACCGAAACGTTGGCCACCGAACTGAGCTTTACCACCCAACGGCTGCTGCGTCACCAGCGAGTACGGACCGGTCGAACGTGCGTGCATCTTGTCGTCGACCAAGTGATTCAGCTTCAGGATGTACATGTAACCGACCGTGACCGGCCGATCGAACGCCTCACCACTGCGGCCGTCGTACAGCGTCGTCTGCCCGGATTGCGGTAAATCGGCGAGCGCGAGCAGCGTGCGGATTTCCTCTTCGGACGCGCCCTCGAACACCGGCGTCGCTACCGGCAAGCCCTTGCGCAGGTTGTGCGCCAGCTCGATGATTTCCGGATCGGTCAACGACTTGATGTCTTCCTTACGGCCACCGGTCTGGTTGTAGACCTTGTCGATCATCTTGCGCACGTCGTCGAGCTTGCGCTCTTCGGCGCGATACTCGTCGAGCATCTTGCCGATCTTGGCGCCGATCTCGGCCGCGGCCCAGCCCAAATGACACTCGAGCACTTGGCCGACGTTCATACGCGACGGCACGCCGAGCGGGTTCAGTACGACGTCGACCGGACGGCCGTCCGCCATGTGCGGCATGTCTTCGATCGGTACGATGCGCGAGATAACACCCTTGTTACCGTGGCGACCGGCCATCTTGTCGCCGGGCTGCAGGCGACGCTTAACAGCGACGTACACCTTCACCATCTTCAGCACGCCCGGGGCGAGGTCGTCGCCCGAGGTCAGCTTCACCTTCTTCTCGGTGAAGCGCTGGTCGAACAGCTCTTTCTGCTTCGCAAGATAAACGCGGATCTGTTCCAGCGCCTGTGCCGCTTCTTCACTACGCAGACGAATATCGAACCACTTGCTGCGCAACGGCAACTCGGCCAGATATTCCTTGGTGATCTTGTCGCCGCTCTTCAGATTGTTCGGACCGCCGTCGGCCTGCTTGCCGGTGATCTGACGTTCCAAACGCGCGAACGCGTCGTCTTCGACGATGCGGTATTGGTCGTCCAAATCCTTACGGATACGCGCGAGCTCGGCCTCTTCGTTGCTGCGGGCACGCGCGTCTTTCTCGACGCCTTCGCGCGTGAACACCTGCACGTCGATGACCGTACCGGAAATGCCGGACGGAACGCGCAGCGAAGTGTCCTTAACGTCGGACGCCTTCTCGCCGAAGATCGCGCGCAACAGCTTCTCTTCCGGGGTCAGCTGGGTTTCGCCCTTCGGCGTGACCTTACCGACGAGGATGTCGCCGGCGTCGACTTCGGCGCCGATGTAAACGATGCCGGATTCGTCGAGCTTGTTGAGCGCGGCTTCACCGACGTTCGGAATATCGCGCGTGATTTCTTCGGGCCCCAGTTTCGTATCGCGAGCCACGGTCTGCAGCTCTTCGATATGAATGGTCGTGAAGTAATCCTGCTCGACCACACGCTCCGAGATCAAAATCGAGTCTTCGAAGTTGTAACCGTTCCACGGCATGAACGCGACCAGGATGTTGCGTCCCAGTGCCAGCTCGCCCATGTCGGTCGACGGACCGTCGGCCAGCACGTCGGTCTTGGCGATGACGTCACCGACTTTCACCAGCGGACGCTGGTTGATGTTGGTGTTCTGGTTCGAGCGCGTGTACTTAATAAGGTTGTAAATGTCGACGCCGACTTCACCGGCCTTGGTCTCGTCGTCGTGCACACGCACGACCACGCGCGAGGCATCGACCGAGTCGACGACGCCGCCGCGCTTGGCCGACACGGTCGAGCCGGAATCGATGGCGCAGATGCGCTCGATGCCGGTGCCGACCAACGGCTTCTCGGTGCGCAACGTCGGCACCGCTTGGCGTTGCATGTTCGAGCCCATCAACGCGCGGTTCGCGTCATCGTGCTCGAGGAACGGAATCAACGCGGCCGCGACCGACACGATCTGCGACGGCGCGACGTCCATGTACTCGACCTTGTCGGGCGTCGAGAGCATGAACTCGTTGCGGTTACGGCACGATACCAATTCGTCGACCAAGCGGCCGTGGCTATCGAGGCCGGCGTTCGCCTGCGCGATCATAAATTTACTTTCTTCGATCGCCGACAGGTAATGCACGTCGTCGGTGACGCGACCACTGTTAACCTTACGATACGGCGTCTCGAGGAAGCCGTATTCGTTGGTGCGCGCGTACACGGCGAGCGAATTGATCAGGCCAATGTTCGGGCCTTCCGGCGTTTCGATCGGGCACACGCGACCGTAGTGAGTCGGATGCACGTCGCGCACTTCGAAGCCGGCACGCTCGCGCGTCAAGCCACCAGGTCCAAGCGCGGAGACGCGACGCTTGTGCGTGACTTCCGACAGCGGATTGGTTTGATCCATGAACTGCGACAGCTGGCTCGAACCGAAGAACTCCTTCACCACCGCCGATACCGGCTTGGCGTTGATCAACTCCTGCGGCATCAAGCCTTCACTTTCGGCCAACGCCAGGCGTTCCTTCACGGCACGCTCGACGCGCACGAGGCCGACGCGGAATTGGTTCTCGGCGAGCTCGCCGACCGAACGCACGCGGCGGTTACCGAGGTGATCGATGTCGTCGATCTCGCCCTGGCCGTTCTTCAAACTGATGAGGATCTTCATCGCATCGATGATGTCCTCTTTCGTGAGAATGCCCGGGCCTTCGTCGGTGCTGCGACCGACGCGACGGTTAAACTTCATGCGACCGACAGCCGACAGGTCGTAACGGTCGGAACTGAAGAACAAATTGTTGAACAACGTCTGCGCCGCATCTTTTGTCGGCGGCTCGCCCGGCCGCATCATGCGGTAGATTTCGATCTGCGCTTCGAGCGCGTCGCGCGTCGGATCGAGGCGCAAGGTGTCGGAGATGAACGGACCGCGATCGAGCTCGTTGGTGTAGATGGTCTTGACGGTCTCTATGCCGACCTTAATCAGCTTCTCGACCTGGTCTTCAGTGACCAGCTCGTTGGCCTGCGCCAACAGCTCGCCGGTGGTCGTGTTGACGATATCTTCGCCGAGCGAACGACCGCTCATGAAGGTCGGCGGCACCACCAGGTGCTTCAACTTCGCCTTTTCCAATTCGCGGACGTGACGACCGGTGATGCGGCGGCCAGCCTCGACCAGCACTTCGCCCTTCGGCGTCTTGATCTCAAAATCCGCTTGCACGCCGCGCAGGCGGTTTGGGATCAGTTCCAGACGCACTTCGTTCTTTGTCAGCGTCCAGGTATCCATCTCGAAGAAGGTCTGCAGGATCTCCGGCGTGTGCATGCCGAGCGCGCGCAGCAGGATCGTGCCGGGTAACTTGCGGCGACGGTCGATACGGACGTAGAGGTTGTCCTTCGGATCGAACTCGAAGTCGAGCCACGAACCGCGGTACGGAATCACGCGCGCCGAGAACAACAGCTTGCCGGACGAATGCGTCTTGCCGTAATCGTGTTCGAAGAACACGCCCGGCGAACGGTGCAGCTGCGAGACGATGACGCGCTCGGTACCGTTGATGATGAACGTGCCGTTGTCGGTCATGAGCGGAATTTCGCCCATGTAGACTTCTTGTTCTTTGATATCGCGCACCGACTTCATGCCGGTGCTCTCGTCCTTATCGAACACCACCAAGCGCACCAACACCCGCAACGGCGCTGCGTAGATAAGCCCGCGCTGTTGGCATTCCTTCACGTCGAACGGCGGATGACCCAGCCGATAGCTCACGAACTCGAGCGCGGCGTTGCCGTTATACGACTCGATCGGAAACACGCTCTTGAACGCCGCCTGCAACCCCTGATCGATGCGCTGCTCCGGCGGCGTATCCGCCTGCAGGAACTGGCGATAGGAGTCCTTTTGAATCGCGAGCAGGTACGGCACCCGCAGAATGCTCGGACGTTTGCCGAAGTTCTTGCGGATGAGTTTCTTCTCGGTGAATGAATAGGACATTAGCTTTCCTCTTGGCGTCGTGTAATGCGCCGGTTTAACAAACGCACAACGTCCGTCCTGGACCTGTGCGCCCTGCGGTCGTGGCAATCGGCCCCGACTCGCTTAACAGAGCAGCGCTTCTGCACTCACTCTGCGCGGCGCCCAATATCCGTGGGCGCCACCCGTTTTCGCTTACGACAAAAGGCGATGGCCGGCGCTATACGCGCCGGCCTCGCCGATTAATCCCTCATGCTTGAGGGCAATAAGACAGCCACAAATTACTTCAGTTCGACCTTGGCACCGGCCGCTTCGAGCTCTTTCTTCATCTTCTCGGCATCGGCCTTCGGCACAGCTTCCTTCACGGTCGCCGGCGCGGACTCAACCAAGTCCTTCGCTTCCTTCAGGCCCAAAGTGGTGACGGCGCGAACCGCCTTAATCACAGAAACCTTGTTGTCGCCCGAGGCCGTGAGAACGACGTCGAATTCGTTCTTCACTTCGGCTGGGGCGGCAACGGCACCAACCGGGGCGGCAACGGCGACGGCAGCAGCGGCGGACACGCCGAACTTGCCTTCGATGTCCTTGATCAACTCCGACAGCTCGAGCACGGACATGCTGGCGATGCTATTCAAAATGTCTTCTTTAGAAACGGCCATGATTACTCTCCTGATTCAGTCTTTAACTTAAAAAAATGTTAGGCAGCGGACTTCGCATCGCGTACGGCCGCCAGCGCCCGGACGAACTTCGTCGGCACCTCGTTCAAGGTACGGGCGAACTTCACGATCGGGGCCTGCAACGTACCCGCCAAGGTCGCGAGCAACTGCTCGCGCGACGGCAACTTCGCCAACGCCTGGACCTGCGCGATCGACATGAGCTTGCCGCTCATAGCGCCAGCACGGATCTTCAGCTTGTCGTTGTCCTTCGCGAACTCCGACAACACCTTGGCCACGGCGACCGGGTCCTTCGAGATCGCGAGCGCCAACGGACCGATGAACTGGTCCTTCATGCACTCGAAGCTCGAACCCTCGACCGCGCGGCGGGCCAACGTGTTTTTGACGACGCGAACATAGATGTCGGACTGCCGCGCTCGTTTGCGGAGCTCCGTCATCTGCGCCACGGTCAAGCCGCGGTACTCGGCGATCAATGCCGCCTGCGCGCCCTTGAACTGCTCGGACACTTCGGCGACCACCACCTTCTTTTGCTCAATATTTAGACTCATGCGAGCCCTCCGTGAGAGCGTTCGGTTTCATAAAACCTACTAACTCGACAACTAGAATCACGGTGACCGTCATCAGGAAAAGCGAATCCTGTTTTCAGGACCACCGTCTGCGCTGGCGGATTGCTCCGATTAAGCCTTAGCGTCGTGCTGCACGCGTTGGCGCCTGCGGTCTTTGACGTACGCCAGTGCAGGAAACAAACTGCGCGGCGTCCCAAAGTTCGTTAATACAAGTCGCGCATCAGCGCGCTCCAACTCCCCCTCTCCCACCGGGAGAGGGACGGGGTGAGGGAGGCAAAGGTTCGCCCCGTGCCAAATTTCCCTCACCCCCACCCCTCTCCCGGAGGGAGAGGGGGAAAAAATTACACCCCCGACGTCTCCAGCCGAATTCCCGGCCCCATCGTCGTCGATAACGTGATCTTCTTGATGTACGCGCCCTTCGCCGTCGCCGGCTTGGATTTGTTCACCGCCGCCATCAGCGACTGGAAGTTTTCCTTCAACGCGTCCGCTTCGAACGAGGCCTTACCGATCGCGCAATGGACGATGCCGGCCTTGTCGGCGCGGTATTGCGCCTGTCCGGCCTTCGCACCCTCGACCGCCTTCGCCACGTTCGGCGTCACGGTGCCGACCTTCGGGTTCGGCATGAGGCCACGGGGACCAAGGATCTGACCGAGACCACCGACGATCTTCATCGCTTCCGGTGTCGCAATCACGAGGTCGAAGTCGATCTGACCGGCCTTGATGCGATCGGCCAAATCTTGAAAGCCGACGATATCGGCACCGGCTTTCTTCGCAGCTTCGGCGGCAGCGCCTTCGGCGAACACGGCGATGCGCACCTTCTTACCGGTGCCGCGCGGCATCACTGCCGTGCCACGCACGGTTTGATCGGACTTCTTCGCATCGATACCGAGGTTGATCGCGACATCAACCGACTCGTCGAACTTGGCCGACGCCGTCGTCTTCAACAGCTTGAGCGCTTCGTCGATCGCGTAGGTCTTCACGGCGTCGAACTTGGCGCGCTGCGCCTTAATACGTTTTCCAATGTGCGCCATGTTAGAGGCCCTCCACGTCGACGCCCATTTGACGGGCGCTGCCGGCGATGATGCGCACGGCGGCTTCGAGATCACCATGGCAATTCAAATCGGGCATTTTTACTTTTGCGATTTCTTCAAGTTGCTTACGCGTAATCTTGCCGACCTTGTTCTTGTTCGGAATCGGCGAGCCTTTCTCCAGACCGATCGCCTTCTTAATAAGGACGGTCGCCGGCGGCGTCTTCATGATGAAGGTGAAGCTCTTGTCGCTGAACACGGTGATGATCACCGGTGTCGGCAAGCCCTTCTCCATCTTCTGCGTCTGCGCGTTGAACTGCTTGCAGAACTCCATGATATTGAGGCCGTGCTGACCCAACGCGGGACCGATCGGCGGCGAAGGATTCGCTGAGCCGGCCGGCACCTGCAACTTGATATATGCAGTTACCTTCTTTGCCACTGTTGACTCCTAACGGGTGCAAACGGCCGTTGGCGGCCTCCCCGCGGTTAGTTACGAAATAAAACTACGCCTTCTCGACCTGCGAGAAGTCCAATTCCACCGGCGTCATGCGGCCGAAGATGGAAACTGAAACCTTCAACTTCGCCTTTTCATAATTGACATCTTCGACCGTGCCGTTGAAATCCTGGAACGGCCCATCGATCACGCGTACTTGCTCGCCAGCGGCGAACGAGAACTTCGGCCGCGGCTTTTCCACGCCTTCCTGCACTTGGCGCATGATGGCGTCGGCTTCTTTGTCGGTGATCGGCGTCGGCCGGGTGCCGGAGCCGCCGATGAAGCCGCTGACCTTCGGCACGTTCTTCACCAAGTGCCAGGTCTCGTCGCTCATCTCCATTTTCACCAGCACGTAGCCGGGGAAAAATTTGCGCTCACTGGTGCGCTTCTGGCCGCTTTTCATTTCGACCACTTCTTCGGTCGGCACCAGGATCTCGCCGAACTTGTCTTCCATGCTGGCGATGCGGATGTGCTCACGCAACGACCGGGCAACGTGCTTCTCGAAACCCGAGTAGGCATGTACAACGTACCAACGCATCCCGCTCATCTCAGGCCCCCGTTCCAACCAATGCAAACACGATCTTTCGCAGACTCCAGTCAACGATCCATAAGAACAGCGCGACCAATACCACCATCGTGAACACCACCAGAGTCATCTGCATGGTCTCTTTATTGGTCGGCCATACGACTTTACGCAACTCGACGCGTGCTGCCTTAAGAAACTCCCAAAGACTGCGCCCCATGTCGGTGGGATAACCAATAGCGATAGCCACCGCAAACCCGCCCAACACCATCAACACGCGGACGATGGCCAGTTGGGTATCGAAGTAATAAAAGGCGCCAATGCCGAGGGCGAGCGCAAGCACCGCAAAAGCGATTTTTATCTTGTCTGTCATCTGTAACTTTCAGCGCTGCCTAAATAAGTGGCAGGCCAGGAGGGAATCGAACCCCCAACCTGCGGTTTTGGAGACCGCCGCTCTGCCAATTGAGCTACTGGCCTGTATCTAACTGCTTTGCTCTACTACGCAACCTTGATCTTGCCGATCCGCTTACGCCATTCTTCCGGGCCGGTTTGATGCACCGATGTCCCATTCGCATCGACCGCGACGGTCACCGGCATACCTGTCACTTCAAATTCGTAAATTGCCTCCATGCCCAACTCTTTAAACGCCACCACGCGTGCCGCGCGGATCGCTTTCGAAACTAAATAAGCGGCGCCACCAACAGCCATCAAGTAAGCCGCCTTGTGCCGTTTGATCGATTCAATCGCCACCGGTCCACGTTCGGCCTTGCCGACCATGGCAATTAGCCCGGTGTGCGCCAACAACGTGTCGGTAAACTTATCCATACGCGTTGCGGTAGTCGGACCCGCCGGACCCACGACCTCATCGCGCACTGGATCGACCGGGCCGACGTAATAGATAACCCGGTTCGCAAAATCAACCGGCAGCTTCTCGCCTTTGCTAATCATGTCGACCAGTCGCTTATGAGCCGCATCGCGCCCCGTCAGCAACTTGCCCGACAACAACAGCCGTTCACCTGGCTGCCACGCCGCCACCTGTTCGCGCGTCAACGTATCCAACTGCACACGCCGCGCCGCGGGGGATGGCGCCCATTCAACCTTGGGCCACTTACTCAGATCCGGCGGATCGAGCTGCGCCGGTCCACTGCCATCCAATACAAAATGCGCGTGCCGTGTGGCCGCGCAGTTCGGAATCATCGCTACCGGCAAACTGGCCGCATGCGTCGAATATTCGCGCACCTTTACATCGAGCACGGTCGATAAACCGCCGAGTCCCTGCGCACCGATGCCGAGCGCGTTTACCTTTTCGTACAGTTCGAGCCGCAGTTCTTCGGCCCGGTTCGATGGCCCGCGCTGTTTGAGCGCCTGGATATCGATCGGTTCCATCAACGATTCTTTGGCCAGCACCATTGCCTTTTCGGCAGTGCCACCGATGCCAATGCCGAGCATCCCCGGCGGACACCAACCGGCACCCATCGTTGGTACCGTCTTCAACACCCAGTCCACGATCGAATCGGACGGATTCAGCATCACGAACTTCGATTTGTTCTCGGATCCACCGCCTTTCGCCGCCAGCATCACCTCAATGGTGTCGCCCGGGACGATTTCAAAGTGGATCACGGCCGGCGTGTTATCGCCGGTGTTCTTCCGCTTGCCCGCCGGATCATTAATGATCGAGGCGCGCAACTTATTATCTGGATCGAGATACGCCTGACGAACGCCTTCGTTCACCATCTCCTCGACCGACATCGTCGCTTCCCAGCGCACGTTCATGCCAACCTTGAGAAACACGACAACGATGCCAGTGTCCTGGCAAATCGGTCGATGTCCCTCGGCGCACATGCGCGAGTTCGTCAGGATCTGCGCGATTGCATCGCGCGCCGCTGGCGACTCTTCGGCTTCGTATGCCTCGCCTAACGCCTCGATGTAATCCATCGGGTGGTAGTACGAGATGTACTGCAACGCATCCTTAATGCTCTGGATAACGTCTTGCTGTTTGATCGTTGTCATGGTGCTTTCGTTAACGACACCGACGCCCGCTCAGACATGACTGCCGAAGCGGGCGAGAAAAATCAACGATAACGGCAACCGGTTTCCGGTCCTGTTACTCCACCACCTTCGCTACAACACCCGCACCCACGGTCCGGCCGCCTTCGCGAATTGCGAAGCGCAGGCCTTGCTCCATGGCGATCGGGGCAATGAGGGAGACGACAACTTTGATGTTGTCTCCCGGCATGACCATC
>JACQFZ010000064.1 GCA_016199745.1 Gammaproteobacteria bacterium | reverse complement strand
CGTGTATCGCGTTTCAAGATCGACAAAACTGATGGTAATGATTTCCTGCGGTCTTCCGGCAAAGAGCCGCCGACTTCCACCCACTTTATATTCGCTAATTAGGGCGTTCTTCAGCGTGTATTCCATAAACACGTCGGCGCCATCGCCGCTGCCGGTCTTCGTCAGGCGCAGCACAACGGTTTTGCCGGTGCCGCAACACGCTTCTAAAAACAGTTTCGGCGTGGCCGCTGTCCATCTTTTTGGTGATGATCAAATCAACGATGCGGGCGTTACTCGATTCGCGGTCGCCCTTCGTAGAGCTAGCGGAAGTGATTTGACGGTGGGTGCCCCATTTCCAGGTTTCGACGTCGATCCACTCTTTGTGACCTCTGTCGGCAGACTCCCCTTTAATGCCTTCGTAGTTTAAAAATACAGACACGGATCAAGCTCCCTTTAATTATTTGTTTAAGACGGCGGCTTATAAACGGATCATGCGCCGCATTGTTTGAAAGCAAGCGGGCAAGTCCGAGGACGTGCTGAGAATGCGAGCTAGGTGGAGTAAGACAGTGTTAGTGCGGTGGGCCATGACCTTCCTCCCTGATAGCCGATTTTTTGTTACGTTAGCGCGATTCTATCTGCGATTTTTCCGTAATGTTTTTCAACTGGCGTCCAGCTGTCGGGCACAAGACACCGACCGCGCCGAACATTGTCTGATGTTCACGAAACATGAAACTCAGTTAGTGAACGGCGCTGTCATCGCATTCCCCGACTTGGGAACCGTGTCATGCAAGGACGTATAAGGTGCGTCGACACGACTGGAACGCGGCGGCGTTCTTGCACCAAAACATATTCACGGCTCCTTTGAGACCGCCCTATACGGTAACGCTCGCGTCCGTCACCTTGGACTGTCGCCGATAGAAACATTTTTAGAACCAACGTCAAGCGTGCCGCCACAATCCACCGCATCGGTGACGCGCGCCGCCGGTTTGCCATTGATCAGGACAGAGCCGGCACCCTCAATAATGCGACGCGGTTCATCCGGTATGCAGCCGTGAGATTCCAGTTCGTCGTCAAAGCGGGCGGCGGGTAAGCCGTTGATGAGTACATCAGGACTGCCGGTGGTGATTGCGGTCGGCGGTTGAGTGTCGTGGCCGGTGTCGATGTCGCCCACTCGCGCGGCGGGTTGTGCGGCTTTAGAACCCATTACATCCTCCTTGTTGTTGGTTAGTTATTTTACGAATCGCGACAGCGGAGAGGAAAGGAAACGCGCGGTGCGTCATTGTTTCATCCCTGGTGTCCCGTGGCTGATTCTTCTTAGTCACGCCTTAGTAACGTTAACTGCGAACTTCTCTCGCGGTCTTGCAAGCAGTACCCAATCATCAGGCGAACTGCGCCGACGTCCTAAACCTCATCCGGTGTTCACAATACGTGAACCTCGATTAGGTAAATGGCACTACCATCGTATTTTCTGATACGGGAACTATGTTACGCAAGGACTTATAAAGTGCGTCGGCACCACTTTCGGTGGCTACCGTGATGCTAGCATTTGTGCATCGAACTAACACCTTGCGATACCTACAATCCGGTACATCTTTGACTTACTTATAGGGTGGTGCCGAAGGCCGGAATCGAACCGGCATAGAGGTTTCCCCCCCCCGACGGATTTTAAGAGGGACGGGATAGGAACTAGGCGCTAATCAACTCAACCACTTGCGCCGCTTGCTGCGCCTCGTTTCCTACCTCAATTATCGGAAAACCTGCCGTTACCTAAACGACCGTGGCACAATTTTGTCACAGTGGGCCACGAGTTTCGACAGTCGTCACCTTGGCACGTCACTGTGCCGCCGTCACCCAGCGTTCCCAACGCGCGCTGTTTTTTTCAACCCATTCCTTGGCCACGGCATTGATAATTTCCTTATTCTTTTCGATACGCCACGCCATTTCTTGTTGCTCGGCCGCGTCCTCACACCGGTTTTGCCGCCGACGGCACGATGCGTACCTGCGCGCGGCTGAGGCTGAGATAAATCCGCCGCCGCGATACGATCGGCCACCAGTCGTAAAAGAAAATCTGCATCGGTCGCCACATCGCGACCCACCCGCCGATGATCAGGCTTTCGCGCGTGAGCGTGCTGACGGTTCCGCCGGCGGATTTTTTCAGCGCGTCCGCCGTAAACAAACAGAACGCCAAAAACAACAGACCGATGAGCAGACTGGTGCGGCCGTAGCGCAGCAATTGATGGAGCTCGCGGCGTGTGAGCTCGGCCTTGTACGCAAAATAATTGTGGATCGCCTCCGTCACGAGTCCGAGCGCGTCGTCTTGCGACACCCGTTCCAGATGCAACGTAATCCGGAACTCGCTGCCGGCGGGAAACTCCAGGGCCCAGCTTTCGATGAATTGCTCGGCGTCGGGATCGAGATCTTTATGGTGGAACGGGGTCGGGTCCATCGAGTTGAACAGCTGCGCAACTTCGCGCAACCGCAGTTCCACGTCGAGCACAGGTTTGGTTGGAGTTTTCATGGTTGGCTTCCTGTGCTCGTCGCCTGGATGACGGTGATAGTTTGTCCGGTGTTTTGGGTCGGTCACAGCGCTGGTCGAGAATAAACTTTCTCTAGCGTAGCTACCCCTTTACCAGAGCGCGCCGCCGGTGATCTGGATGTTTTCCATGGTAATCCCCCTTGCCTCATCGCGGCACAGGAAGACAGCGAGCGCGGCGATTTCTTCGGGTTGGATGATGCGATGTTGCGGGTTCTGTTTGGCAATCTCCGCCATCGCCTGCTCGACACTACGACCTTTCCCCTCACGCTGAACGAGTTGCTCGACGTTGCGTCGCATCAGTTCGGTCTCGACCCAAGTGGGGCTGATCATCACCGCGCTCACACCGTGCGGCGCGCCTTCGAGCGCCACACACCGTGTCAGCCCGAGGAGCCCCGACTTGGAGGCACAGTAGGCGGGATTGTCGCGCCAGCCGACGGTCGCTGCCGTGGAGCCAATATTGATGATGCGGCCCCATCGGCGCTCGATCATGCCGGGTAGCAGCTTCCTGATCATGCGGAAGGCGCCGTTGAGATTGGTGTCGATGATCTTGAGCCAGAGTTCGTCCGAATGACCGACAACGGCCTGTTCGGCGGTGGTACCAGCCGCGTTGATCAGGATGTCGGTCGGGCCGCAGGCGGCTTCGGCAGCCGCGATGAATTTATCGATCACGGTCGTATCACGAACGTCGAGATGACCGGCATAAACGGCGGTGCCGTATTCCGCCAGTTGCTCCCGCACCTCGCTTATCTCTTTGGGATCGGGATAGGCCGCGGCATCGTCCTGCCGTGCCACGGGTGTGCGCACGAACGATCCGACCGCGACATTCGCGCCGACACCGGCCAAGGCCTTGGCGATTGCCAGACCTTGGCCCGTGAGACCACCGGTAACTACCGCGCTTTTCCCTTTGAGGAATGCGCTCACGGCTTTAACAGGCTCTTCATCTGAAGAATTTCCTCTCCCACCGGGAGAGGGTTAGGGTGAGGGAAAATTGTCGCGAGAAATGGCGCTGTTTCCCTCACCCCAGCCCCTCTCCCGGCGGGAGAGGGGTAATAAATCAACGTCTCCCTAAGAATACTCGGGCGTTTCGCCATGTTGCTCACGCCTTAGCCAACGGCTTATCGAGCCAATCGCGATAGAACCCTTCGAGATCCGGCTCGAAGTCGTGCAGGATCGGATAACCGGGCGCCGCGGCTTCCACCTCGTGCAGAGTCGCGCACTCGGGGCAGAAGAATTCGCGAATCTCCATCCATTGCGGATCGGGAATATCGCTGTTCGGATAAATTTCGCGCAGGCTTTCTTCCGTGTTGCGCACATTAATCACCGCTTTCAGTTTCCAGTTTTTTCGGTAATCGCCGAAGGAGTGGCCGCATTCGCAACGCGTTATCCGACCCGTTGCACTCTCGCAGATAAAGAGATGCTCGCTCACCGGCAGCAAAATCGGATCCTTCCAGGAAACGCGATCTTGAAGCATCTCGATATACTTGAAGAAGCGGTCTTCATCCTTGTAGGCGCTCATGATCCGGCGTGTCTGCGGCCAGGGCAGCGTACCGGCGGCAAGCTCGCGAATGACTTCTTTGCTGTATTGGGTCATGGTTAGTTCTCCAGCGATATCGTGAAATCAGCGGGAAGGTTCCAGAACGTGCGGAACTCCGCTGAGAAACGCGGTGACAGTCGCATGGCGCTGGCATACATTTTCGCCACTTCTGGCGCGAAATCTGAGCGTTCGACGCGCTTGCGTTCGTTCGCCATCCACTCGGAAACCGGGATCGCCTGCTTCAGCCGCTCGCGCCGCATTTGCTTCCGACGCTTGGCGGTCGCCTCGAGATCGGCCACTGGATAGCCATCGGCGTCGTCCTTTAGAACGATCCCAAAAAGAGCGTCCACCGATTCCCGGGTGAGAAAACCGTTTTCGACATCCCAGGCGGTTTTGACCGGGTCTCGCTCTAGCACGTCGCCAAAGCCGCCGCCGCCATTGTAGGGATGGCTAAAGATGTCGCCGGCTTTGTGCGGCTTGGTGATGTAGGGACCTTCCTCGAATACATGCTCACCTTTATAGGTACGCTCGAAATCTGAATCCAGCGGATTATTCCCCGGCGCGTGCGCCAGCGGCTCGCGCCGCGCGGCCCGTTCGTGGATATCGGAATTGCGTACCGCGTGGTGCTTCTCGCAGGTCGGCGCGGGATAACCGCCGCACATGCCACCGTTATCGAACACGCGCGAGGAATGTTCCGAGGTGGTGATTCGCAGAAAATTAGTTTTGTTGATGAGCCAGGTGGAGATGAACGCGCAACCGCCTCGATATTTTCCGGCACCGCCGGAATTCGGAATGATCGAGCGGCCGATATAGACCATCGGCATGCTCTGCTCCCAGATCTCGATATTGCCCATGTCGGATTCGGGATTCCAACCGACATACGCGGTATCGAGCCCGTCCTTGATGGCAAGCGCGCCGGAACCGGCCGCGGCGCATTCGAAATGCGCCATACCGAAATTAGTGCCGTACTGGCTCATGCCGCCCATCTCGACCATCGGGCTGTTGACCTGGCCGATGAAGGCCTCCTCGACGAAGCCGCGCGCGATGAATCCCCGCGATAGCAGTCGCTGGAACACGCCATAGGCCGGAAGCAGCAATGCCCATGAGGTAGCGGTCGCGGCCGTCTCGTCGTCCGGATCGGTCCAGGTGCCACGCGGCAGTTTCAGTTCGGTCGCCATCCACGCGCCGTCATTGACCAAGCCTTCGAAATTCATGTGCTGCGTCAGCGTCACGAACATGCCGCCATCCATGCCGGCTGGCGTGCAGTTCATCGAATGATAACCCCAAGGCTGCGTGCCTTCGAAATCGAGCTTGATCGTACCGTCGGTGGTGATCTCCATTTCGATCGGTATGTTGTAGAGCCAGTTCGGATCGCTGAGCGGTTGGAAACCGGGCTTGCCTTCGGTGACATGGCCGTAGAAGGTGTGACCACGATACTTGCCAGGAACGGTGAGCTGGCGCGAGCGCGCCAGTTGTGCGCGTCGGCCCTCCTCGATGTATTCCTTGGAGACCCGCATCCAGTAGTCGAGACCGACTTCCTTGATGAGGTTCCTAACGTTCTCGCGTATGTCGATGCACGAGGCGACCTTGGCCTTTTCGTCCAGTACCCAGTAAATGGGCATCCGCAGATTGCGCTCGCAACGGATGACGTGGTCACGCCGGATCTCGTCGTTCTGTCCGATCTTTTCGCCGCAGACGAACAGACCTTCGGTGAAGCGTTCTTGCGCCAGGCAGACGTCGCCGCCCGGCGTGATGCCGCCCACTTCGAGCTCGTGGCAGACGGCACCGGCCCAACCCACCAACGTGCCTTCATGGTACATCGGTATCACGTCCATGACGTCCGGCACCTGGACCGTGCCGATGAAGGCGTCGTTGTTGGCGAAGATGTCGCCGGGGCGAATGCCGGGATTTTCTTCGTAGCCGTTCTTGATCATCCATTTGATGAAACGACTCATCGTATGGACATGAACCATGATGCCGTTCGACAGCGCGATGGCATCGCCCTCGGGCGTGTAGATCGCCACCACCATCTCGCCCACTTCACGCACACCCGGCGATGCCGAAATGCGCCGGCACATCTCGCGGGCCGAGACGCACACGGCCTTGAGCTTGGTATGCAACGTCTCGAACTTCAGCGGATCTTGCTTGCGCAGCGTAAGCTCGGTGATGCCGTCGTAGCAGCCGGTCTCTTCCATCATCCGTTCGGACTCGAGAAGGCGGTCGCGCAATGGCGTCGCGGATTTATGTAACGGTGCCACGGACTTAGCTTTTTCCAACGTGTTTTCCAACATGACGTCACTCCTCAAGCGTGATGATAGTGAAGCAGCGTCCACTCATCGATAAAGACGCGGTCGTTCGGATGAATGACCAACGTGGTTGCGGGATGCTCGATAATGGCCGGACCCTTTACCTCATGACCCGGTTGCAGCAGATCCATCTCGTAGAGATTGGCCTTATGCCAACGTCCGCCGATATAGGCCTCGCGCACACCTTTGTGCGCGGAGCTCGGGTCGGAGGTGCCAAGCGCGCGCTTGCGCAACACCGGCTTCACCTTGTCAGCGGTGGCAATGACGCCGAGTTCCCGGATCGAGAAACCGGCCTCGCCGTAACGCGAGACGCGATGGTTGGTTCTGGCATAGACCGCTTCGAAATGGTCGATTACCTTGCGCATGTCCTCGGCGTTGTTGATCGTCGAGATCGGCGATATCACTTCCACGTCTTCGAGCTGGCCGGTATAACGCATCATCAAAAAGTGCGTCGTCTTGATGTTGTCGCGGGTATGACCGTCGGGGAGCATCTCGTCGACTCCCGCTTTTTCCAGGTCATTCCAGATCGTGGTAACCGAGGCGGCGAAACCTTCAAGCGCCGTCTCCGTCGGCTTCGATGCGATGTCGAACTGCGTCGATACCGAATGCCGGCGCATATAGTCGGCCGTCGTGCAGCCGAAGGCGGAAAAGCCGGCGGCAAACTGGAAGGTAATGATGTCGCGGAAGCCGATGCCGCGCGAGCAACCGGCGAGATGCAATGGACCGGAACCGCCATAGGAGAAGAGCGTGAACTCCGATGGATGAATGCCCTGTCCCGAGATGACGCGACGCAGCGCATTGTTGGCGTCGCCTTCCAGCATCTCGATCATGCCTTCGGCCGCTTCCTCGACGGAGACGCCGAGTCGGTCGGCGCATTTCTCTTTAAATGCGAGGCGAGCCTTTTCTACCTTGAGTTTCAGCTTGCCGCCGAGGAAATAGTCTGGATTGAGCCGCCCGAGAATCGCGTCGCAATCGGCGATGGTGGGTTCGGTGCCGCCGCGATCAAAGCAGATCGGACCCGGATCGGAGCCGGCACTCTCTGGACCGAGGCTGACTTTGCGCGTCAACGGGTCGACCTTCAGGATCATGCCGGCGCCCGCGCCAATGGTGTCGAGATGCAGCGTCGGCACATTAAGCTTGAAACGATCCATCAGCGGCTCGTTTTCGATGCGCGTCTGACCGCGCGCAATGACACCCATGTCGAACGATGTGCCGCCCATGTCGGAGCAGACCAGCGAGTCATTACCGATCAACTTGCCGACATACATCGCACCGAGAATGCCGCCGATCGGGCCCGAGATCATGGTCTCGTGCAGGCGCGGATGGTTGATAGAGGTGAGACCGCCGAAAGAAAGCAGCGTCTGCACGCCGTAGCGGAAACCGTACTTCTGCGAAATCTCTTCAATCGCTTTCAACTGCTTGCGGCCGCGCGAGGTCGCATAGGCTTCGATAAGCACGCTGTTTAAACGCGACTGCTCGCGAATGACGGGGCGCACGGCGTGGCTGGCGTAAACCATGATGTCGGCGCCGGCCTTGGCGATTTCCTCGCGGCAGATCTCGGCGATGCGCTTTTCATGGACCGGGTTGACGTGCGAGAAGATCGTCATGATGCAGATGCCGTCGACCTTATCCTTGATCAGTGCTTGCGCCGCCTGGACCACCTCGTGCTCGTAGAGCGGCAGGACGATATCGCCGAAATGATCGATGCGCTCGGTGACGCCATGCGTGCGGCGGCGCGGCACCAGGGGATCGGGATGATGATGAGTCACGGCATGCAAACGGTCGGCATAGGAATAATCGGCCCAGGCTTGCAGACCCCGGCCCATTAGGATCATGTCTTCCAAGCCTTTGGTGGTGATCAAGCCGAGTTTGCGGCCGGTGCGAGACAGCAGCGTGTTCAGCATGCCGGTACCGGAATACAGCACGACGTTAACGCCGGTGAAAAGCTCGTCGAGCGAGATTCCCCAGGCTTCCGCGGCATCGGCGGCCGAGGCGATGAAACCTTCCGCCTCGTTCTTCGGCGTGGTCGCCGCCTTGCCGATCTTGAAGTGACCGTACTCGTCCACGAGAATGGTGTCGGTCATGGTGCCGCCGGCATCGATCCCGATCACGATAGGGTTTTCCAGGGCTGGCTCTTTCAAAGCACGTGTTTTCAAAGCTGCAACACCTCTTGATTGATCTTCCAATCAGTGTGGTGCGAGAACCGTGGCGGCGCCATATGCCAAAAGGCACAATGACGTATGCTAAAAGACACCATGACGAAGGTGGACGGGCGGTGCCAATAATGAGCAATGCGGATGGATAGAATTTGGCAGCCGCTGGCTGCCGCCATTACTGCCACCGGGACCGACCAGCATGTCGACCGGCTGATTGACGCCGTCGGATCGTCGGTGGCACACGATCTGGTTACGGTGACGCGCTACTCCGCGACACGCCGACCTGAATTCGTCAAGCACCGGCACTTTTCCGATCACATGGTGCGGCGCTATCTCGAGAACTATTACATCTACGATCCGTTCTATGCCTATTGGCGCGAACAGCGTCAACTCGGCATTGTCCCGCTTAAGCGATTGACCAACGATGATGTCAAGCGCGGCAAGTACATCGCCGAGTTCCTGGCGCAGTCCGCGATTTGCGATGAAGTCGGCATCCTGCTCGAGGACGGAGGCGACTGGTGTCTCGGCATATTCCTCGATCGCACCAGTCGGCCGTTCAAGGACAGCGAGATTGCGTCGCTCACGGCGCGCTTCTCCATTTTCGCCGCGTTGCATTCCTTGGACATCCGATCACGCCGACCGAATTTT
Organism: Gammaproteobacteria bacterium; assembly: GCA_016199745.1. Lineage (NCBI taxonomy): Bacteria > Pseudomonadati > Pseudomonadota > Gammaproteobacteria > Gammaproteobacteria bacterium. The sequence goes on along the minus strand of JACQFZ010000064.1, from coordinate 26,471 downwards.
ATGCGTACCGACTTTCCTAACATGGTCGGAGCGATGCCGAAGCGCGAACCCGTCATCCCGGACGATCTTTGGCCGGAGCTCTCGGCGCGCGAAAAGGAACTGGTGCAACTCGTTCTTCGCGGATACCCGAGCTCAACGATCGCTAAGCGTCTCGGCATTGCAGTTGGCACCGTAAAGAATCATCGCCGACGCATCTACGAGAAGCTCGACATCAAGACGGAACGGGAACTTTTCCTGCAGTTCTTTCAGTTCTTTCAGCGCTAGGGTTTTAGAGGTCATCTTAATAAGCACCCTCTTTCCCTCATCCCCCGCCCTTCTCCCGGGGGGAGAAGGGAGTAAAACCCCTTTCCTCCGGAGAGAGAGGTTGGGGTAAGGGACTTATGAGATGACCTCTACCATTATTCTCTCTTCACGCGACGAGCGGCTGTTTATAAAACTAAGGAAACTCTTATCACTGCACCGCCATCGTGACCCAGACCTTCCAGCGCGCTTCGTGTTTGTCGACCCATTCCTTGGTGACGGCCCGGCGGTGACGTATTCAACGTTGTACCCCATTCTGCGCTATATCTCACCGGTGACATGGGTCGTGACGTGCTGCCCGGTCCATTCCAACATCGCCAAGCGGATCGGTTGGTCCTTGACCCCGAGATCGGCGGCAACGGCACTCGTGCAAAAAACGAGCGCGATGGTCGCAATGGTAATGCGGCGAATAAGTTTCAAATGAAGATGCATCGTTGTTCCTCCTGTTTACTGATTAAACTCCATAGACACCACCGCTATCGATCGATACGATCGCGCCGTCGACGAAGCCGGCGTCGTCCGGCGCCAGATATAAAATCGCGCACCGCCACTTTCACTGCGCTGCCTTGATCCAACGCTTCCAGCGCATCTCGTTTTTTTCGACCCATTCCTTGACTACGGTATCGAGCTTTTCATGCTTTCTATCGATGCGCCACATCATTTCTTGTTGCTCGGTGGCATCCATTTTGAATTTCTCCAACAACTTGTACGCCGCTGGCCATTTTTTCTCGAACCCGGACCAGGTAACTTTGTCAATTTGCGGAGGAATGATGCATTCGGCGTTATTGCTAAGCGAATTTCGGATTTTGTCGCACGGCGGCATAACGACCCAGTTGACATCGAATTCCGCCAGCACCCAATGCGGCCCCCAAAACATCATGAGCAACGGCTTCTTCGCCGCGACCGCGGATCGCAGCTCCGCGACCAACGCATCTTCGGACGCTGCCGGGATCGGCTTTAGTGGAAGCTGCGCATTTTTAATGATCGCGGCGCTGCGCGAGCCCCAATCGGCGGGATAGTCGACGAGGCGACCGTTGGGTGCCGTGTCCGGCATCAACAGCGCCTGTACGCACTTCGGGTTTTTCAAGGCGTTCCAGTCGGGTAACCCCGGACAAACATCTTTCATGTAATTCGGGAAGATCCAACCTTCCTTGGTTCGCAACCCGAGATTACCGATATCTTCGATTTTCCTTTCGGCGAGCACCTTCGGGAAAATATCGCCGACGTTGTTCATCCAAATTTCCAACGACGCATGAATCGATCCGTCGGCCAGACTGGAGAACTGGGGGAAGTTGCCGGTGGTGACGTATTCGACCTTGTAACCCATTTTGCGCAATATCTCACCGCCGATGCGGGTCGTGACGTGCTGCCCGGTCCATTCCAACATCGCCAAGCGGATCGGTTCGTCCGTGGCGCCGAGATCCGCGGCTGCAACGTTCGCGGAAAAGCAAAGTGCCGCTGCGGTTGCAACCAGATGTCCTAACCATGTTGCGTGAATCTTCATCGTTGATTCTCCTGTTTACTGACTCCCGTTTACTGATTAAGCGACGCTAAAATCCACAAAAATTCCCTGACAACTCGAAGTTTCTTAAGCCTAGGTGCCGGCCAATGAAAATCAATGAAACCAAAACCAACCGCAGCACAAGACTGAACGGAAACAGTTCCTTCAGCGGCGATTTCAGTATTAGCAGATGCTCCGCGGCTTCGTCATTGTGTCTTTTGGCACATTGTGCGGTCCCGGTTGTCTGCCCATGATATTCATCATGTGGGTGCTCTAAGGCTTCGCCGCCAGCGCCCATCTTCATCAACAGCGCGATTCTGTCGATCGCGACAGCGGTGAAGTGCGGTTTCTAGCTTTGAAACACCTAATAATGCTATTTAGGAGGACCAACGATGCGTATCCATTTGAAATTCATCCACTGCATCGCCGTCGCTGCAGCCACCTTCTGTCTATGCGTCAACGCCGTCGGCGCCGAGCTCGGCGCGAAGGACGAGCCGATCCGCTTGGCGATGTTGGAATGGACCGGGCAACACGTCACGACCCGCATCGCCGGTGAGATATTGCGCAAGATGGGCTACAAGGTCGAATACGTCACCGCCGGCAACTTTCCGCAATTCTCCGGCCTTGCGGACGGATCGATCGATGCATCGCTGGAAATTTGGATGAACAACGTCGGCGATATTTTCCCGAAAGTGCTGGCGGAAAAGAAAATTGAAGATCTCGGCAGTCTTGGGTTACAAACCAAAGAAGGTTGGATCTTCCCAAGCTACATGAAACAGATCTGTCCAGGGTTACCCGACTGGAGTGCGTTGAAAAAACCCGAGTGCGTTCAGGCGCTGTCGATGCCGGACACATTGCCCAACGGCCGCCTGCTCGACTATCCGGCCGACTGGGGCTCACGTAGCGCCGCGATCATTAAAAATGCAAAACTCCCGCTGACGCCGATCCCCGCCGGCTCGGAAGGCGCGCTGGTGGCGGAGCTGCGATCCGCGGTCGCGGCGAAGAAGCCGTTGATCATGATGTTCTGGGCACCCCAATGGGTGTTGGCGGAAGTCGATGTCGATTGGGTCAAGATGCCACCGTGCGACCAAAACAATAACACCGAGTGCATCACTCCCCCGCTGGTCGACAAAATCACTTGGTCCGGGTTCGCAAAAAAATGGCCGGCGGCGTACGAGGTGTTGAAGAACTTCAAGATAGACGCCACCGAGCAGCAACAGATGATGCTGCGCATCGACAAAAAGAACGAAAAGCTCGAGACCGTTACCAAGGAGTGGCTCGACAAGAACGAATCGCGCTGGAAGCGCTGGACGGCAGTGGCCGCACAGTAGCGCACGATGACCAAGACGAGCGCGGTAAAGTTGTCGTGTCGTCATCTTTGGAAGGTCTATGGACCCAATCCGGACGAATTCATAAAGCGTCACGGCATCGTTTGCGAGAACGGCGCCGGGTCGCCGTCACGAAGCGCCAGCGACAACAAATACCTGGACTTGTTCGATGACAAACACCTGGCCGCGGTCGCCGATGTCAGTTTCGACGTTCACGTCGGCGAAATTTTCGTCATCATGGGTCTGTCCGGTTCTGGTAAGTCGACCGTAGTTCGCTGTCTGTCGCGGTTGGTGGAACCGACCGCTGGCCATATGTATCTCGACGGCGAGGACCTGCAGGCAGCGAGCGAGCGTCGTCTGATCGATCTGCGACGGCGTTCGATGGGCATGGTGTTTCAGAGCTTCGGTCTGCTGCCGCATCTGAACGTGCTCGACAACATTGCGTTTCCGCTGCGCATGCGCGGCGAACCGGCGGCCGAGCGCCACGTGCGTGCGCGCGAGATGGCGAAGCTTGTGGGCTTAAGCGGTCGCGAGCACGCGTTCCCACATCAATTGTCGGGCGGCGAGCAACAACGTGTGGGCATCGCGCGCTCGCTCGCCGTGGAGCCCGACCTCTGGTTTCTCGACGAGCCGTTCTCCGCGCTCGACCCGTTGATCCGTACGCAGTTGCAGGATGAATTCCTGCGGCTGCAACAATTGCTGCACAAAACGATAGTCTTCATCACCCATGATATCCTCGAGGCGTTCCGTCTGGCGGATCGCATTGCGATCATGCGCGACGGGCGCGTGATCCAGATCGGCGCGCCGGCGGACATCGTGTTGCGACCGGCGAACGCGTGTGTCGCGGAATTCACTCGCCAGGTGCCGCTGGCGCAGGTGATGACGGCGCGCGACGTCATGGAACCTGCGGGTCACCTGTCCTACGCGATCGACGACGTGGCGCCCGAGACGACACTCGATGATCTCGTTATGCGCATTGCCGCCGGCATGCGATCGTTTGCAGTGATCGATGCCGAGCGACGTTGCCTCGGGCACGTGCATGCATCCGCGGTCGCGCGCGTGCTGGCACGCGACCGCGGAGTGCGTCCGTGACCGTGGCGGCGGATCGGCTCTTCGTTACCGTAGGGCGTCGCATGGATCGGCATCGATGGATCGCGCCTGCGCTTCTGATCTTCATTGCCGTCACGATTCTGGCGCGCGCGCGTTATCCGTGGCTCGTGGACTATCCGACGGAGTGGATGCCGCCGATCGCCGCGTGGCTCAACGTGGCGATCGATCGCGTGATCGCGCCGTCGCAGCCGTTCTTTCGCGCGTCGGCCGGGGCGTTGCATGTGCCGATGCACTATCTGCAGGCCGGATTACAATGGCTGCCGTGGCCGGCGGCGGTCGTGATCATCGGGGCACTCGCGTTACGCGCCGGTGGATGGCGGTTGTTGATGTTTGCGATGGCGGTATCGGCGTATCTCCTCGCGAGCGGCTATTGGCGTCAAAGCATGAACACATTGACGCTGGTACTGCTCGCGGTGCCGATCTCGGTCGCGCTCGGCTTCGCCGCCGGTGTCGCGGCGCAGCGACTCGCCCGCCTGCGTTCGGCGATCGAAGCCGTGCTCGACGTTATGCAGACGATGCCCTCGTTCGCTTATCTGATCCCGTTGTTGCTGTTGTTCGGCTTCGGCCCAGTGGTCGGTCTCATCGCCAGCGCGCTGTACGCGATCCCGCCGATGGTGCGCAACACGCTGCTTGGATTGCAAGAAGTGCCGATATCGATAAGAGAAGCCGGCAGCATGGCGGGCGCCAGCTCCTGGCAAAAATTTTTCTACGTCGAGCTGCCGACCGCGATGCCACAGATTCTAGTCGGGATCAATCAGACAACCATGGCGATCTTTAGCATGGTGATCATCGCCGCCATCATCGGCGGCTTCGATGACATCGGCTGGGAAGTGTTGAGCGCCATGCGCAAAGCCGAGTTCGGCCAGAGCGTGCTCTCGGGATCGGTCATCGCGTTGTTGGCGATGTTGATCGATCGCATCACGAGCGGCTTCGCCGAGCAACGCAAATCGCAGGCGCGCCGGTCAACGCCGCGCCGCGGGCGCTGGGTGTACTTGGCGGCGGCGCTCCTCGCCACCGCGCTCTGTGCCCTGCCTCACTCTTTCTCGGCACCACCCGAGGCCATCGCGCTCGACCCGGGGGGATTAAACGACGCTCTGATGGCGTTCGTCGCGCATCACGCCGGGTTGTTCGAACAGATAAAAAACGGCTTTATGTACGGCGGTCTGCTGCCCCTGCGTATCGGTTTGGTCGGCGTGGCAACATCGCAGGCGTGGGGGTTCGCACTGACGCCGACGATGACGACCGGCTATGTGCTGGCGATATCGGGTATCGCCGGCGTTTTATACGCGCGCGGCGGTCGCTGGGCGCCGTCCATGGTGATTATCGCCGCGGTGATTTTCTATTTCGGTCTCGCCGATCTACCGTGGCCGGCCTTCATCGCCATGGTCGGCACGCTCGCGTGGCGCGCGGCCGGCCGCAGGGTCGCGGCGTTCGCGGTGGCGAGCCTAGTCTTCATTCTGGTCTGCGGATTGTGGCAACCGTTCGTGCATTCGATGTATCTGTGCGCGCTCGCGGTGTTGCTGTGCGTGATCGTAGGCGGGTTGCTCGGCGCCTCGGCGGCGCGGTACAAAATCGTTTCGGCGACACTTCGACCGATTAACGATGCGTTGCAGACGATGCCACAGTTCGTGTTTCTCATTCCGGCGCTGATGTTGTTCAAGGTCGGCGAATTCACCGCGCTCATCGCGATCATGTTGTACGCGATCGTGCCGCCGATCCGCTACGTCGAGCACGGTCTGCGTGCGGTGCCGCCGACGCTCATCGAAGCCGGTCGGCAAATGGGATGCACACCACGACAGCTGCTCTACCACGTGAAGCTCCCGTTGGCGTTGCCATCGATCCTGCTCGGCATGAATCAAACGATTATGGCGGCGCTGTCGATGCTGGCGGTCGCGGCGCTGGTTGGCACCACCGATCTAGGTCAGCGCGTGTACGTAGCGCTCGGCAAGGCCGATGCCGGGCTCGGTCTCACCGCGGGGTTATCCATCGCGCTGGTGGCCATGGTGTCGGATCGTATCGTGCAGGGGTGGTGTCGGCGTCGAGGTAATGTCGGCGTTGCCGATGACGAAATGTAGGGCGCGCATCGCGCACCGTTGAGGATGATCTTCAGCGTATACGCTGGCTGAATAAATTCTTAGGCGCGCTTTACTTGGACGAAATCACGGACGATGTCGTTGAACATGTCATTGATGAGAAGTTGAGGTGGTGAAACATTATGCCCAACTCTCGGCGAAGTACCTGGCCCATTATGCAGAGCAGATCGCCAGTACGGTTGTAAACAGTAATGGCACAAATTTGTCACAGCAGGAAAAAACAGAAACCGTTAACCCTACCGCTGCAGCGTAAGTTACTGATAATGGTGCCCAAGGCCGGAATCGAACCGGCATGGAGGTTTCCCCCCGACGGATTTTAAGTCCGTTGCGTCTACCAATTTCGCCACTCGGGCTGTGGGGTGCGAAGTGTAAAGGGATTAGGCTTGCGGTTGAAGACTATCGTCGCCCTGTTGAATCACATCGGCCAACGCCTCCTCCGTATCCGGCAACTTTACGCGATCAAATACCACGTTACTGATGTCGTCGCCTTCGATGACGAAGATACTGGATATTACCGACGCCTGGTTCTGCGCCAAAACGCCATGGGTCTCGCCGATCGGGCTCCAGTGCTCGATGGCGCTGGTTTCGATCGCGTCCTTTTCCAGAACCAGGTAATAACGCGAGCACTGCGACAGCACGAGGTAGGAAATCTTGCCATCCTTGGTGAAATAGTATTCTTCGAGAAAGCCGCGATAGACGACCGCGCGGTTCTCATATTTTAGGTGGGTCAGCACGTGGGCGATGATGTAGTGGTCGTCGGACGCGACCAGGTCATAAATCCAACTGTGCACCGCCAAGCGCGGCAGCGAGCCGTTGATAATACGGACGCCGGTGCGCCAGCCGGCGATGAAACCGACGGTACTGGTGACGAACAAATAAACAAAGATCCAACCGACATTTTCGCCGATATTGGCACTGAGGTCGGCGACCGAAATATTGTTGGCCCCCTGCATTTGCAAGGCGGCAAAAACGTATTCGAGGTTGATGCAAGGAATGCCGATGTTGCAGCCGAACGAGGCTATCAAAAAGCCGGTGGCGTGAACGGCGAGCGAAACGAGCGCGACAAACGTCAGCTCAAACAGTAGGCCGGCCTGGATGGTTTCGCGCGAGGCGCGTTCTTCGAAATACAGGCCAAAAAAGAACAGAACGCCGGGAAACAACATTATCAGGACAGCGAGACTTGTCCATGCCAGGGACACGGGCGGGAACTAAACTAGGCAGCCTTCTTCGGGGCGTTATCTTTAATAAACTGCACAAGCTCTTTGGAGCTGCCGGGCTTATCCGAGAACCGGCGCAGCGCGCGTTCGACCAATAAGACATCGCCATTGGCGAGCCTTAGCAAGCGCCCGAGGATGTCTTTTTGTTTTTTGGTCATTATCCGCATACTGTCTCTCGCCCGTTACGTTAATACCATTTAACGCTGGTATTCGAAGGATAACACAGCGCTTAGGGCTGTCATCGGGTGAGAATGGAGGCTGGGGTCGGAATCGAACCGGCGTACACGGCTTTGCAGGCCGCTGCATAACCACTCTGCCACCCAGCCGAACAAGCCAAAAAGCCCCGGCATGGACCTTTTAGAACCGCTAAAGAAACGGGGAGGACATTTAGGCCTCCCCTTGGGGATATGGAGCGGGCAAGGAGGCTCGAACTCCCGACCTCAACCTTGGCAAGGTTGCGCTCTACCAACTGAGCTATGCCCGCGAAGAAGGTCGCCATTTTAAGCAGGACACCGGCCGGGTTCAAGCCAGTGACAGCATTTTTCGCTGACTATTTCTTGTCTTAGCGCTTGCCGGCGGTCATTTATCCTGCTCCGGCGCCATTAAATAGGCCCAGGCGGTCTTTAAATAGATCAACATGGACCATAACGTCAGCCCGGCGGCGATGTAGAGCAGGACTTCGCCGGTACGCAGGGTCGGCAATCCCCACAACGGGTCGCGCCACAACAGGAACGGAATCGCCAGCATCTGGGCGGTGGTCTTGATCTTGCCGACGAAGGAAACCGCAATGCGCGAACGCTTGCCGATTTCGGCCATCCACTCGCGCAGCGCCGAGACAGTGATCTCACGGCCGATGATCACGAGCACGACAATCGCAAACACGCGACCGTCAAAAACATTCGCCGTAATACTCGGATCCGCCACCAACATGACTAAAGCGGCGGCGACCATCAGCTTATCGGCGACTGGATCGAGAAACGCACCGAACGACGACAGCTGTTGCAGGCGACGCGCCAGATAACCATCCAACCAATCGGTCAGGGCAGCGATGACGAATAGCGTCGTCGCCAACTCGTGCGCGTATTTCCACGGTAGGTAGTACGCAATGATAAATAGCGGAATAAGAAAGAGCCGCAACAGCGTGAGGAGATTAGGAGCATTCCATATCATTATTGCTGTTCCTGCTCGTGCGAGGCGTCCCCGTGAAACGCATCATAAATACGCCGCGCCAGATCCGGGCTAATGCCAGGGATTCGCGCCAGATCTTCCACACCGGCGCGTGCTACCTCGCGCATTCCGCCTAAATTTTTTAGCAACGCTTGCCGACGTTTATCGCCGATGCCAGGAATGCTCTCCAGCGGTGACGTCGTTCGCGCGCGGCCGCGCCGTTGGCGGTGGCCGGTAATCGCGAAGCGGTGTGCCTCGTCGCGAATTTGCTGGATGAGATGCAGTGCCGGAGAATCGGCCGGCAGTATAGTGGCCTCCCCCGTCCCGGACAAGAAAAGCTGCTCCATACCCGGCCGGCGTTCGCGACCTTTGGCCACGCCGACGAGCTTGAGCCCCTCGACTTGCAACTCATTTAAGACTGCCTCGGCCGCCGCCACCTGTCCTTTACCGCCATCGACTAACAACAGGTCAGGCACACGGCCCTCGCCTTCTTTCACCCGCCGGTAACGTCGGGTTAATGCTTGCGTCATCGCGCCGTAGTCGTCGCCCGGCTCGATACCTTCAATGTTGAAGCGTCGATAGTCCGACTTGACCGGCCCGCTATGGTCGAACACGACACAGGAGGCAACGGTCGCTTCGCCCATGGTGTGACTAATATCGAAACACTCCACGCGCTCCGGTACTACATCCATCGCCAACGCTTCCCGCAACGCCTCGAAACGCGCCTCGAGATTGAGGCGGCTGTGCACGGCACGACGCAGCTCTTCAGCGGCGTTGACCTGCGCCATTTCCACCCAGCGGCGCGGCGCACCGCGCACGGCACCGCCGGCAACAATCGCGACGTTGCGCCCGGCCAATTGCGTAAACACCTGCTCCATCGTCACGCGGTCTTCGACGGTATGGCTGAGATAGACGCGTTCCGGAATTGGCTTGCCGGCGGCGCCGGCAGCGTTGAGGTAATACTGCGGCAAGAACGCCGCCATGATTTCTTCCGGCGTCGATTCTTGTCCCGCCTTCGGAAAAAAGATTTTCGATCCGAGGTTGAGCCCGCCGCGAATGAACGTTGCCTGGATGCAAGTCATATCGGTGTTGCTGGCGACCGCAAACACATCGGCGTCGCCGCCCTTGCCGGTGATGTATTGACGCTCTTGCACGCGCTTCAGTGCGGCGATGCGGTCGCGATACAGCGCCGCCGCCTCGAAATCTTCGCTGACCGCCGCCTGTTCCATCCGCTTCACCATCTCTTCGATGACGATTCGGCTTTTGCCTTCCAAGAACAGCGTCGCGTGGCGTACGTCCTGTAAGTAATGCTCACGATCGATCAGTCCGACGCACGGTGCCGAACAGCGTTTGATTTGATATTGCAGACACGGCCGCGAGCGATTACGAAAGAACGTGTCTTCGCATTGACGAACGGGAAATACTTTTTGCAGCAGGTTGAGACTCTCGCGGACGGTAGAAGCCGACGGATACGGTCCGAAGTATCTACCCTTCTCGCGCTTCGCCCCGCGATGAAATGCGAGCCGCGGAAATTCCTGCGTCTCGGCCACGAGAATGTACGGATAACTCTTGTCGTCGCGCAGCATGATGTTGTACCGCGGCCGCAGCGACTTGATGAGATTGTTTTCGAGCAGCAACGCTTCGCTTTCGGTGTGCGTCAGCGTCACTTCGATGGCGGTGGTATGACTGACCAGCGCCTGAATCTTCGGCGATAACGCCTGCCCGGTCGGACGAAAATAGCTGCTCACGCGCTTGCGCAGCGAACGCGCCTTGCCGACGTACAGCACCTCGCCTTTGGCATCCAACAAACGATACACCCCGGGGCCCGAAGGCAAGTCCTTGATCGTCTGTTGCAGATCGGTTGCCATGACTAATCACCAAGACAAGTGCGCGCCCGCCGTACAACCGCGGCAAACATCGCCGTCGTAAGACGTTTGGTTTGTGTGTTGTAGCGACTGCAGTGATACGAATCGATCAAGGTGATGCCGGACGGCAACGAATATTCCGCGCCATGCCCGAACTTATAGGCGCCGGGCTTCAATTCAAGCGCCTTCAACACCGCGGTATGGGCAACGGCGCCGAGCGCGAGCACCACACTCCCCGCGCGCAGTCCGTTGATCTCGATCTTCAAAAAACCGTTGCACTGCGTCACCTCCGCCGGCGTCGGTTTATTTTCCGGCGGCAAACATTTGACGGCATTCGTGATTCGGCAATTACTCAGGCGCAGACCATCCTTCGGATCGGCGCCTTCAGCTTGATTAGCAAAACCATAACGATGCAACGTCTGATACAACAAGATACCGGCATGGTCGCCGGTGAACGGTCGGCCGGTGCGGTTGGCGCCGTGCATACCCGGCGCCAAGCCAACGACAAGCAGACGCGCACGGCGGTCGCCGAAAGGCGCAACCGGCCGAGCATGATAATCGGGGTAGTCACGACGCACCTCAGCGAGATGGGACACCAACCGTGGGCAGGCGCGGCAATCGGGATTAAAGGCAGTCGTCATGCGGACATTAGACAATAACAAAGCGAGGTCTACTACCCGTAGACCTCGCTTTGTAGAAACACCGAAGGAAAAACAGTGGTCCCGATTCACACCGGGACCTTAGGACTTAGGTGACCCGCACGATATTCGTTCCGTAGAAGATCTCGGCCATTTCGTGCTTCAGCCGTTGCGGGACAACTTTGGCGTCGGCCGGCGACAACTCGGCTTCTTTGACGCCGAATAGATAGTTGTCGAGCTTCGACTCTTTCAGCATTAGCTTCGTGTGGAAGATGTTTTCCTGATAGACGTTGACGTCGATCGCCTGGTAGCGATTCATCGTCGGTTTATCCACGAAGTTCTGGATCGAGTTGATCTTGTGGTCGATGTAGTGCTTCACGCCCTTCACGTCGCGGGTAAAACCGCGCACACGGTAGTCGATGATGACGATATCCGACTCGAACGTGTGGATCAGGTAGTTCAACGCCCGCAGCGGCGAAATTTTGCCGCAGGTCGAGACGTCGATATCCGCGCGGAACGTGCAAATGCCGTTGTCCGGATGGACTTCCGGATACGTATGCACCGTGATGTGGCTCTTATCGAGATGCGCGACCACGGCATCCTGATGCGGCTGGCGCACGTGCGGATGCTCCTCGGGCAACGGGCCCGGGGCCTCGGGATTCAACGGCTCCTCGTTCAGCGGCAGCTCAGAGATGAGCATGGTCACGCTGGCGCCTTCAGGGTCGTAATCCTGATGAGCGATGTTGAGGATGTTGGCACCGATGATGTGCGCAACCTCGGTGAGGATGCTCTTCAGACGTTCGGCGTTATACGCATCGTCGATGTAGGCGATATATTCTTTCTGCGCCTGTTCGCTCGGCGCATAGCAGATATCGTAAATGTTGAAGCTCAAGGTCTTCGTGAGATTGTTGAAGCTTTCGAGCTTCAACTTCTTGAGCGGTCTAATAGGATCTGCCAATTTACCCTTACCCCCTTGCACGGAAATATTCCGCTGCTTCCGTAATTATGAGACATCCGGCCAGCGAATCAAAGAAATCAGTAAAAATTTTTTCGGAAAAATACCGGTCGAGCTCAGGCGATATTCGTCACCATGCGCACGGCATCGTCGTAGCCGGGCGCGGTCGCGAGATCGATCGGCGCCGCCAACGGCCGGCCATGCATACGCGTGCGACGTAAATGCGATGCCGGCTCGGCGCGCGGCCGTAGGCCGTCCAGTACAACAGCGGCGCCGGCCGGATCATTGCAGACCAACACCATGTCGCAACCGGCGGCGAGCGCGAATTCCGCCCGTTCGACCATTCCGCCGACGCCTTTGGCGCCTTCCATCGACAAGTCGTCGCTAAAAATAATGCCTTGAAAATTAAGGCGCCCGCGCAGCACCTCTTGCAGCCAGATGCGTGAGTAACCGGCCGGCTGCGTATCGATCTGCGGGTACAACACATGCGCCGGCATGATACCGGCCAGGCCGTTCTGGATTAGGCGTTCGAACGGGATGAGATCTTCCACGTACAGGTCGGCGTAACTGCGGTTATCGACCGGGAACGCTAGGTGCGAGTCCGCCTCGCAGCCACCGTGGCCCGGAAAGTGCTTACCGGTCGCGGCCATGCCGGCTTCGGCCATGCCGCCGATATAAGAAGTCGCCAGATCGGCGACCGCATCCGGGTCGGAGTGAAACGCGCGGTCGCCGATGACCTGACTGACGCCGCGATCGAGATCGAGCACCGGCGCAAAGCTGAAATCGACGCCGACGGCACGCAATTCCATCGCCATCAGCCAACCCGCGGTGTGCGCCAAACGCTTGGCGCGCTTACGGTTCTCGTCGTAAATCTCGCCGAAACGCCGCACCGGCGGCAGTCGTGTAAAACCGTTGCGAAAGCGCTGCACTCTTCCGCCTTCATGGTCCACACCGATCAACAGATTTGGCTCGCGCAAGGCACGAATTTCTGCCACCAACGCCGCCACTTGCGCCGGCGATTGATAATTACGCGAGAACAGAATGACGCCGCCCACGAACGGATGGCGCAGACGCTCGCGCTCCTCGTTGGTGAGCGCCACACCGGCGACATCGAGCATTACCGGACCGAGCGTCATGCCTTACTACTCCTTGATCGTGACGGGCGTGCCCGCAGCGACGATGTCGAACAGTTGGATGAGCTCTTGGTTCCGCATTTTGATACAACCGCGCGAGCTGGGAACGCCCATCGGATCTTCGTCAGGGCAACCATGAATATAAATGTAACGCCGCATGGTATCGACATCGCGCAAGCGATTGCGTCCCGGCTCGAGGCCGGACAGCCATAGAATTCGGGTGAGTATCCAGTCGCGGTTCGGAAATAATTTGCGCATAGACGGCGTGTAAATTTCACCGGTCGGGCGGCGCGACACGAATACCGCATTCGCCGGCTGGCCGGCGCCGATCTTGGCGCGAATGATGTGCTTGCCGCGCGGCGTGCGTTCGCTGTTCCTAATCTCACCAACACCGTTACGCGCGGTGGCGATCTTCGTTTCGAACAACACGCGACCACCGCGATCACGTAGCACCAACGTCTGCGTGGGCACATCGACTTCAATGGTATGTTCAGTCGGCATCGATCAAGATCGGGTGAATAAAGCGATGGATTCGACGTGGCTCGTGTGCGGAAACATATCGGCAACGCCGGCCGCTTCGAGCCGAAATCCCAGCTGGTGCACCAAGTAATCGCTGTCGCGCGCGAGTGTCGCCGGATTGCAGCTTACGTAAACGATGCGTCCGGGATTCGACGCCGGCAATCTCTTAATAACTTCGATCGCCCCGGCCCGCGGCGGATCCAGCAGGAGCTTTTGGTAGCCGTCCTCTGTCCACGACGCCGGCGCGTCGTCGTCGAACAAATCGGCGGTGCGGAATTCGACGTTGCTGAGGCCATTGCGCTGCGCGTTCGCACGGGCGCGCTCGATCAAGCCGACATCGGCTTCGATACCGACGACCTGCGCAGCGCGGCGTGCGAGCGCGAGCGTGAAATTGCCGAGACCGCAAAAGAGATCGAGTACACGATCGGTCGTTTTGACATCGAGCAACGTAACCGCAAGCTCGACCAACATGCGATTAACCGCGGCGTTCACCTGAACGAAATCGACCGGCGTAAACGCCAGCTGCAAATCGAACGCCGGCAACGCATACACCAATGCCGGCGGCGACTCCGGCCACAACAATGCCATCGTGTCGGTACCGCCGGGCTGAACGTACATCGTGACGCCGTACATCGCGGCGAAATCGCGCAGCTGCGCACGATCGTTGTCGGTCAGCGGTTCCAGATGACGCAGCACCAGCGCCAATTGATCGTCGCTGGCGGCGACTTCGATCTGCGGGATACGGTTGGGTCGCGATAACCGCGTCACCAGCGCGCGCATCGCCGGCAACAGCGCCGCCGCCCGCGGATCGAGCGTAAGACAAGTCGTGAGCGGCGTAATGAACGAGCTGCGGCGCTCACGAAACCCGACTAACGCGCCGCCTTTATTCGATACATAACGAACGCCCAGGCGTGCGCGCCGACGATAGCCATCGACCGGACCGCTGATCGGTGCCAGCCAACGCTCCGGTTGCACCTTGCCCACATGCTCGAGTGTTTCTGCCAATACTCGTTGCTTAGCATCGAGCTGCGCCGTCGGCGACATGTGTTGCAAGCTGCAACCACCACAGACATTAAAGTGCGGACACGGCGGCGTTACCCGCTCCGGGCTCGGCGATAGCACTTCCTGTACCGCGCCGGTGTCGTACCGAGGATATTTATTGTGATAACGAAAACGCACCTGCTCGCCCGGCAATGCGCCTTCGATGAACGTCGTCTTGCCGTCGATGCGGGCGACACCACGCGCGTCGTGCGTCAACGATTCGACCGTCGCGACAGTTACATCGCCGCGCTTCGTTGCCGGTCTATCGTCGGTCGGCGGGGTCGCGTGCTGACGGCGGCTCATTTCCAAGCGCTGAGAAATTCGTGCAAGTGCGGCTTGTTGGCAGTGCGCAAGGTGTTGCGTACCAAATCGGTCTCGCGCGTCCAGCCGGCTTCATCGAGATTGCCGCGGATCATTTCGAAGCGCAGGTAAACCAAATAGGTATTAAGAACGTCGGTCTCGCAGTAGTTGCGAATCCCTTCGATGTTGCCGGCCTGGAACTGATCCCACACGTCGGCGCCGTTATGACCCATCTTGCCGGGGAAGCCGAGCAGCACCGCTACTTCGTCGAGCGGCGCGATGGCGCGGCCGTTGTAGCCGGAGATCACATCCATCAAATCGGTGTGGCGCTCGTGGAATCGGTTCAGATAATTGTTATAGCGAAAACTGGAATCGTCGCCGCCGTTCTCCCAATAACGCGGCGCCGGAATGCCGTGTTTCAGTGCGCGATAGTGCAACACCGGCAGATCGAAGCCGCAACCGTTCCAGGAAACGAGCGTCGGCGTGTACTTCTCGATGCCGTCGAAGAAACGGCGGATCAATTCCGGCTCGTCGGAGGTCGGTTCGCCGAGCGACCATACCTTGAGCGTATCGTTGTGCCGCAGCACCGCCGAAATCGTAATGATGCGGTGCATGTGATGGCGCAGGAAATCCGACTCGCCGGTTTGTTGCCGGCGCTTGGTCGCCAACACGCGGGCGATATCGGCGTCGCTCAAGCCGTCGAGCTGGTAAAGACGGCGGCCGGTGTCGATATCCGGTACGGTCTCAATGTCAAAGACAAGAACGTTCATCACTCGGGGAACACACCTGTAGAAAGATAACGATCGCCGCGGTCGCAAACAATGACGACGATGACGGCATTCTTTACTTCTTGCGATAACCGTAGCGCGGCGCTGGTGGCGCCGCCGGAGGAAATGCCGGCGAAGATGCCCTCCTCGCGCGCCAACCGC
Organism: Gammaproteobacteria bacterium; assembly: GCA_016199745.1. NCBI lineage: Bacteria > Pseudomonadati > Pseudomonadota > Gammaproteobacteria > Gammaproteobacteria bacterium. Next base: position 10,375 of record JACQFZ010000064.1, on the reverse strand, counting down.
CGAGTCATCTCCTCGGCCTCGACTTGCGTCACTTCCAGAACACGGTCGACAAGAGAAGCGTCGTAGATCTTCGGCAAGTACTCCTTCGGCCAGGCGCGGATACCGGGAATCGATGCGTTCGGTCCGGGTTGGACACCGATGATTTGCACCGCCGGGTTCTTCTCTTTCAAGAAGCGGGAATTGCCCATAATCGTGCCGGTCGTGCCCATCGAGCTGACGAAATGGGTGATACGCCCGCCAGTGTCGCGCCAGATCTCCGGCCCAGTGCCTTCGTAGTGCGCCAGCGGGTTGTCGGCGTTAGCAAATTGATCGAGCACACGGCCTTTGCCATCGGCCTGCATCTTCAACGCCAAATCGCGCGCGCCCTCCATGCCTTCCTTCTGCGACACCAAAATAATCTCGGCGCCGAATGCCTTCATAACCGCGCGCCGCTCGACACTCATGTGCTCCGGCATGATCAGCACCATGCGGTAGTGTTTCATCGCCGCCACCATCGCCAAGGCGATGCCGGTGTTGCCGCTGGTGGCCTCAATCAGCGTATCGCCGGGTTTGATGTCGCCACGCGCCTCGGCGCGGTTGATCATGGACAGCGCTGGGCGATCCTTAACCGATCCGGCTGGATTGTTGCCTTCAAGCTTGGCGAGAATAACGTTAGTCGTGTTGCCGGGAAGACGCTGTAGGCGCACCAACGGCGTGTTGCCGACGTACTGTTCGAGAGTTTGCATGCGTCGGAATTTTACCCGCCGGAATGGGTCCGGTATACACGTCTCGCTGGAATCGGGTCGCGATGAGTTAACTAAACCGCCGGTTCCAAATGCTCGACCACCAGCTGCAACGAACGGTTACCTTGGTATTCGTTCACATCGAGCCGGTAGGCGGCGCGCACGCGGTCCGGTGCGTCAGTGGTATTGGCATTGAATAAAATGGCATCGAGTGGCCGTGCGCCAGCCGCCGGCCGCAACTTGCACTTGAGGTGTTTGCCGCCGACGACGCGGCGATCTAATAGATCAAAAACACCGTCGAACACCGGCTCCGGAAATCCCGAGCCCCACGGCCCACCGGCACGCACGAGTTCGGCCAGCTGCAACGTTAGTTCCGCCGGCGTGAGCTCGCCGTCACTGATGATCTTGCCGCACAAGTCGTCGTCGCTAAGCCAACGGCTCACTTCCTCGTCAAAGGCACGCGCGAACTCGTCGAATGCGCCCTGCGCCAGCGTAAGCCCGGCGGCCATCGCATGGCCGCCGAACTTGCGCAGCAGCTGCGGATGGCGCGTGGCGACGGCGTCGAGTGCGTCGCGAATGTGCAGACCCGGTACCGATCGCGCCGACCCTTTGATATCGCCATCGGTACCGCGCGCAAAAGCGATGACCGGGCGATGAAATTTTTCTTTGACGCGGGCGGCGACCAAGCCGACGACGCCTTGATGCCAGCTCTCGTCGAACAAGCAAAGTCCTCGCGGGATCGATGCGCTCTGCAAATGCAGCGAGCGCACGGCGGCGAGCGCCTGTTCCTGCATTTCCGCCTCGATCGAGCGACGCTCACGGTTCAGCTCATCGAGGCGCGCCGCCATCGTTGCCGCCGCTGCCGGATCGTCGGTCAGTAAACATTCGATGCCGAGCGACATATCGGTCAACCGGCCGGCGGCGTTAAGCCGCGGCGCAATACAAAAACCGAGATCAGTTGCCGACAGGCGTTCGCACACCCGCCCGGCGACGGTGGCGATAGCACGGATGCCGGCCGATACGCGCCCCGCTTGGATGCGCGCTAAACCTTGCGCCACCAAGATGCGGTTGTTGTGATCCAGCGGCACAACATCGGCAACAGTGCCGAGCGCCACCAGATCGAGCCAACGCGCGAGATTCGGCTCCGGCAAATTGCGTTCGCTAAACCAACCCCTGGCACGCAGCTGCGAGCGCAACGCCGCCATCACGTAGAACGCGACACCGACACCGGCCAAATTCTTACTCGGAAAATCGCAACCGGGCTGGTTTGGATTGACGATCGCGTCCGCCGCCGGCAACACCGCACCGGGCAAATGGTGATCGGTCACAAGCACGCGAATGCCGCGATCGCGGGCGGCGCGCACGCCGTCGACGCTGGAAATTCCGTTGTCGACGGTAATGATCAGATTGGGCTCATGCTGCGCCGCGAGCGCGACGATCTCCGGTGTTAGACCGTAGCCATATTCAAATCGATTCGGCACGACATAGCTGACATGCGCCGCGCCCATTTCGCGCAATGCCCGCACGACCAACGCACAACTGGTCGCCCCATCGGCATCGAAATTTTGTACATAAAAAATGACACAGTACGTCCAAACAAAGCTAGTTTGGCGATGTGCAATAACGAAGACACGGCATGAGGGTACAGTACGACGCATCACAGTACGATTTGAGTCGGCTTAAGTAACTACTCTAATGATTATGCACGGAAAATCCGCGTTCGAATTGCCGGTGTGCGACGCTCGAAAAGGCGTTGGAGTTTCGTCTGATGTCAAAACTTACCCGTCGCTTCATCCACTCGCTTGCCGTGCTTAAAGGCCGGATTGTCGCGAATCATTTGTTCCGCTAGCGCAAAGTCACCGTTGCAGGAAAACAGGAAACGCTCCGAGGTGGCGATTTGCAATGAGTTGAAATGTGTAATGTTGTCGGGTCGGCTGGGCAAAGTCGAGCCGCTTCGTATTGCTTCAACAATTTGAATGCCGTCCTCCCACGCCTGCATATATGGCGCTACAGCCTCCGGAGCGCTCTCGCTGAGTCCATCCAGCTTTTTGAACCCCTCAAGTAGCGTTTGCTGGATTGAAGGACACCACATTCCAAGCGCGAGCGTCGGATTCAGCGGAAAATAGAGCTCGATACCTTGCACTTTGATGCCCAAGTTTCCGCGGGGCGAATGGTCGATATGGTTGAACATCGCCAATGGATGATCACCTATCAGGTATGGCGTGTTGAGGTCGGTCTTCAACAATACCCAATCCTTTTCGGCGAGCGCCGGCGCGAAATCCGACGACGCACTGTGAATCATTCGAGCGAGTAGTACCTTCTCGGCATTTTCTCCGGTGCCAACGTGTGGATCGGCTTTGAAGAACTCCTCAGGCGCACCCTCCGCACGTAGCCACTTTTCCAGTCGCTTCATCCAATCTTGCTGGGTCACATACACCGCTCGCGTGCGCACCATTTGTACGGCAAGAAAACATGCGAGCGTCGTGCGCTCGTTCTGATCGTCATGGTGCAGGCGCTCTTCCTCAACAATCCGTTTAATCACGTTCGCCGCTTTCGACTCCAGTTCCGCGAGTCCGGGTTCCATCGTCACAGGCACGCCCATAAACTCGAAATCGTACATGCCGCGCTCGGCGGCGACCTCGATCATGGATTTCTTGGAGGTAGACACCCGAAAGCGCTTGTCGGTGTGTTTGTCCATCACGTGCAAGATCTTCGCCTCTCCCCCGAAATGCAACCGTTGGTTTCACGGCCCTCTGCTGCTCGGTCTTGTAGCGAGCGACGGCATGTTTGACGCTAGACATTTTCTGCCGGTCACCGCCAAGAACCAACAGCAAATCCGTCTCTTTGGCGGTATCCAGCGCGTCCACGGTGTTCATGCCGCGGGCTTCGAGCCGTTGGTAGTCACCCCGCGACAGCTCCGTGCCGAGGACCATTGCGACCTCGACCATCGTGGCAGAAATTCCTGCTTCCAATCGCGCCAAGAGGCGTTGCTCGCGCATCTGTAAATCGAGACTCGGGTGCAGCAACTGGGCGACGCGCACGGTAACCGGAAACAGATCGCGCGTGCGTGCCGCAGTAGATCGAATGGCGCCGGCGGCTCCGTCGAATGCGCCGCCGAATTGGGTGAGATGACGCTCGATGTCAACCAACGGCAGATCGCTCATCCAACACAAGCACGCGACCGCGCGCTTCCAGCGCATAACTTTGACAAAATCAGCGCGCGTCCACCGTTCGAGCCACGCGATCACGTTATTCGCGACACCTTGCCGCCGCAATTCGCCACTCCACTGCTGTGGTTCCTTGTGCTTGCTCTTCTTATTCATCGGAAATAGCACATCGTCGAGCTCGACCGTCACCTGCGTCGCTGCAACGAGCGTTTGATCGTCTAGCTCCTGAGGCGCCATCGATCCGAGGACCTCGACTAGACGGATCATCGATTCGACCTCCGTTCCGCTGGTACCGGCGAGCCGACCGAGTTCAGTAATCTCATAGCGACCGTCATCGCGACGTTGTAATAGTTTGTGAAGTGCAATTTCATGGAGTGCCTGCCGGACAATCTCCGCGTTCCACGCCCAACTCGGCTGACGCAGTCGCTGCACGAATGCCCCGAAGCTCTCGCTTAAGAATCCAATGATCTCTTCCTCGAAGAGACCCTGTTTGGCCCACGATTCAGCGGCGGCGAGCACGCGAATGATCAGCGAACGCGGATCCGTATCGAGGTTAACAAAATGCGAATGCAAATCTTCGGGCGTCCCCTTCACATATCTATCCCAGACGTGATGCTCTTCTTGGGCGGACGTCACGATGACGTAGGATTCGCCGGCCTCGGTAAACCCCAGCCGACCGGCGCGACCGACCATATTTTTGTACTCGGCAACGAGATAAGGAGTCGTTCCCCCTTCGATCGGATGTTCCAGTCCTGCTATCACGACCGCCGAGGCCGGCGTGTTGACGCCCATCGCGAGCGTCGTTGTCGCGGCGATAACACGCAACATCGAATTAGGCGCACGAAACTGCTCTTCGATAATCCACCGTTCATCACGGTCGAGGTCGGAAATATGAAAAGCCACGCCTCCGGCTAACGTGTCATGCAGGGTCTGGGAGGCGTTGGAAACATCGCCGCTTGGTAATGCATTGAGGGCAGCTTGCACTGGGGGCAACCCGAGGTTTTTTGCAAGGTAGTTCGCACAACCGCGCGCCTCACCACGCAGTGCACGAAATACGATCACCTGCTTACCCTCGGCTACCAGCCGTTGCACCAGTGGAATGATCCAATCCTGACTGCTTCCCTTCCCCTGCTGCGGACGAAAGAGCGGCTTCGTCGTATTCTCATCGCCTTTCTCATCGATGTAGCGAAACGATCCGTCCGTGCGCATGATCCCTTCTTTAAGCGGTACCGGTCGCTGATGACGGCGCAGCAGGCGTGCACCGATCCAGCGCTCGAAGCCGTTCGTATCGCCAATCACAGCAGAGAGCGCGATGATCTGGGGCTCCACCCCCTGTTGCTGCTTCACGCGCAGGAACGTCAAGATGAACTCAAGATTCGCGCCCCGGTTAGGATCAGTCACCATCTGGACCTCATCCACCACGATGGTGCCAACCTGCTCCAGGAGATGAGGATTCGCGAGAATCAGCGCCGCGAATTTTTCATAGGTCATGAGGCAGATGTCGAACCGCCCGCGCATGAGTTCGGGAATGTCGTCCGCTATCTCGCCGGTTGCCCGAATCGTGCGCAAACCAAAGGGACCGTAGACTTTGGTGAAGTACTTGTGTTTGTCGTTCACCAGTGATTTGAGCGGCAGCAGGAAGAAGGCGCGCTTGCGCTCGATGGCACCCTTCAATGCGGCTAGCTCGCCGACCATCGTCTTCCCGGAAGACGTCGGTGCCGAGACGAGGAGGTTTTTCCCTTCGAGTAGTCCGTACTCGTTGATCGCGCTCTGCTGCAGTTCGTTCAGCGCCGGAATCGCACCGGCCCAGGCGTCAATCAACTCCGGTGGGAAGCCAAATGCGGCAAGGCTCTTTACGTCCGCACTCGCTATTGCGGTACGGCGCTCCGGAAATGCTGTGTGGTAAAGATCACCGGGGCGTAACGCCGGCCAAGTCAGCTCGCCGTCGATCTTTCCACGCAGGCTTGGCTGCTGTTCGCGCCCAAACATACGGGCGTCATCGATCACCCGCTGCACGACGTATTCGAGGAGACGGTGGATGGAGACGCGGCCAGCCTGGATGACTTCACCAATTCCCTGCAGCGCGTGGATTAAGTGATACGTCATCAACCCGTGACGATAGCGGTGGCTTTCAAGAGCGGCCTGAGTAGCCGATGAGGCCGTGAAGATCAGTCGGCCATCGCCGGAAATCTGTTCAAGCAACGTGGTTTCGGAAGCGAGATTGCGGGGCGTGATGGGCGCGTACAGGACTTTCGCGCCAGCGCCGCCCGAAAAACAGCAATCCAGGAGGCAGATGACCTGGCGAGCAGGAATCTTCGCGAACCAGTCTCCGAGCTGCTCGAGTGGAATCGCTGTGTCCGCCAGTCGGTCTACGTCGGCGTCGTAAGTGACTAGTTCGTGGGTGCTGCTGCCGTGCCCAGAAAAGGCGATGACGACGATGTCATTGGGGCTGCATTGTGACAGGCCCTCGAATGCCGCTTCGATCTCCTCGCGGGTAGCGTGCTCATCGAGCAACAGGCGCGTATTACCACCGAAGTTATCCGAGAACAGCGCATGGAGCGCTATGGCATCCCGTCTGGCACATGATAGCCAGTTAATAAAAGGTGAAGAATAGCGGTCTATCCCTATGAAAAGGCCGTGAAATTTCACAGCGCTCCCTCCCATAATTTGGCGCTATCACACTACGCCTATTGTTAGCACTCTACAATCAAGAGTGCTAACGCTACTCTAAAGAACTTTGTGAGCTTATGGATTTCAAGCGACCTGGTGTGGAAGGACGCCGCCATGACGGGCGACGCTAACGAATAGCGAATAGACCGCTATCGCTGAGAGTCATTTCGATCGGCGGATCATTTGTGTGAGTCGCCGATCTACAAAGCGTTCTAAAACACCCAAGCGATAAGCAGGTAGCGCCCAAGCTTGCCGATTGTCACCAGAGTAACGAACCATCCAGGAGAGCTCCGCGATAAGCCGGCGACAAGGCAAAGCGGGTCACCGACAATGGGCAGCCAAGCGAACAGCAACGCGAGTCGACCGTACCGCTGGAACCAGCGCTCGCCGCGTGCGAGCGCCGTCGGTGACATGCGAAGCCATTTACGATGCAGCGCCTCGTTGCCGAGCCGCCCCATGCCGTAGGTAATGAGACTGCCGAGTACGTTGCCCGCCGTCGCCGTCAACACGGCAGGCCATACGTTGTCGCCGACGCTCAGTCGATACAGCAGCAATGCTTCGGAACTTCCGGGCAAGAGCGTAGCCGAGAGCAACGCCGAGAAGAACAGCGCCCAGCTCATACGCTATCGACTACTTGCTGCGTCAATGCCGGTGCCGATGACGGTGATGAATATCGGGATAGTGCGGATGCTTGTGCACGATCGGATCATGCCGGTGTAAGTGGACGTGCGGCTCTGAGCTATTCCAAGGGAAGTCGTGGTGATGTTGATGATGTTCATCGTGCACGTGACGATGGGCGTGTGATTGCGCTTCGTGCTGATGCACGTGCTCATGACGCTCCGTCAGATGCAGCCACACGCCAGCGCCCATGAACGCTGCCGCGATCCAGAACAATGGTCCCGGCGTCTCGTGCAGCAACAGCAACGATAACGCAGCGCCGAAGAACGGCGCGACCGAAAAATACGCGCCCGTGCGAGCACTGCCGAGATGACGCAAGGCGAGCACGAATAAAACCAGGCTCATGCCGTAACCGAGCATGCCAACAACACCGACCGCGAGCACCGTGTTGACGTTGGGCAACGTGGCACCAAAGCTGATCGCGATACCTGTGTTTGTCAGTCCCGCCACCAACCCCTTCAGCCCGGCAATCTGCACCGGATCACCGGCGGCGATCTTGCGCGTCAGGTTGTTATCGATGGCCCAACAAAGACAGGCGCCGACTATGAACAACGTCCCGAGTGACGTCTCCCAGCGCGCACCGCTCGGCCACGACAACACCACACCACCGGCAACGATCAACGCCATGCCTAGCGCAATGCGGCGATCGAAGTTTTCCTTAAACACGAACCACGCGAGCAACGCGGTAAGAACACCTTCGAGATTGAGCAGCAGCGACGCGCTGGCCGCCGTCGCTTGCATCAAACCCATCATGAGCAATACCGGGCCGACGACGCCACCCGAGAGTATCGCGCCTGCAAGCCAGGGAAGATCGCGGCGCGTGAGCGCCGCATCGTGCGCGCTGCGGTTAACGCGCGCGCGGTTTAACAGCCACCAGGCAAGTAATCCCAACCCCGAAGCGAGATAGAGCAAACCGGCGAGCACCAGCGGCGACACGACCGTGCCGCCCAACAGCTTGGCGAGTGGAACGCTCGCGCCAAACAGCGCCGCGGCCAGCATGGCGCTAACAACGCCGGCATGAAGAGGAATCTTCGTCATCTATGCACCGTTAGCATTCGTCCCATGATGGCATCCCGTTCAGCCAGTGTTGTCTTCCGATGGATCTTTTTGCGGTGTCGCCAACACTCGATCAACGCGGGTCCCATCCATATCGACGATATCAAACCGCCAACTGCCCCATTCGAAATGATCACCGATCTGCGGCACGCGATCGAGATGCGCCAACACGAAGCCCGCTACGGTCTCGTAGTCCGCGGCTGCCTCCGGCATCTGCGCGAGCGCCAACAACTCCTTGAGCTCGGCGATCGAGAGCATGCCATCAATCAAAAACGAACCGTCGTCCCGTTGCACGACGCTCTTCTCAATCGTTTCGCCCTCGACCGGAAGTTCTCCCACCATGGCCTCGAGCACGTCATGCAGCGTTACCAACCCGCGTACTTCGCCCTGGCTCACGACCAGCGCCATGTGGACCGGCGATGCCCGAAACCGTTCTAGAATTTGTAACGGCGACGTTGTGATTCTGAACCTCGCGATGTTCTTCGCCTACCACGTGCTGTGGCCACAAGGCCTTCACGGCACGTTCGAGTGGTTCTCCGTGTTGATCGGGATCGCGGCGTTTGTGGCGTTGTGGCGTTTCAAGATTGGGATCATTCCGGTCGTTCTTGCCTGCGGGGTGGGCGGGTTGACCTACACGTTCCTCGCGTAGAACGAAATCATTTAATCCGCTTCGGCCTCGATCTTTCCCGGACGCTTATTGCTTGAGACGTTGGTTCGCCAAGCTGAAGCCGAAGGTGTTTTGGCTGGACGCTCATTTTTGGCGGCGATGTAACACTACGGTTTATGGCGGTAGTTGTTGGGATGCTGTCGGTGGCGGACCTATGATTCGATTTGTTGTATTAGGTCAGACTCAATCTGACAGACGGTGTCAGATCAATTTGAAATCGCAACATCTCCATCGACTGTAACCGGCCAGGAGCGGCCATTCGGGGTGCTGCAAGAAAATGAGGTACAAACAAGCCGTGCGTACCAAGAAACAGCTGTCATTCCCGCGCCGGCGGGAATCCATACGGCATATCCGACGTTGTTTAGCCCGGCATGGATCCCCGCTTTCGCGGGAATGACGCGGTGTTTTTGCTTAAAGCAGTGCCATTGGGGCATGTCCTCTTTTTACCTTTATCGACCGACTATATTCTTCGGCCGTCGAAGTTAGTGTTTGTCCTATTACTACCCTATTGCCTGAATAGGGAACCGTCCATTGAGTCTGAAGGTAAGCATAAAAAATAAACAATCCTAGCGTCAGTAGAGCGCAGGTCGCGGCACCGATACACCATTTCAAAAAAAACCTATGTGCCTTCCATATCGATAGTGGTCCAAACCACAAGCCGACAATCATCGCGACAAGAAATCTCGAAAAGTTGGACCACTGATCTTCGTTCATGTACAGCAACGGTATGGGAAAAATAAATTTACTCAAGGCAGTGGATATAACTGTTGCCACTTGGGCGAGGCGCTCCCAGCTGCCGGTTAGATGCCGAACTAGCCGCTTCATTCGATTGCGAACATGATGGTCTGAGACTTGCCGTTATCGCCGATGGATATCGGTTGGGAGTTGAGGACTTTTCCTGCGGAATCCTCAACCCAGAGCTGATAGTTTCCCGGCGGAAGGAGTCTCTCTGTGGGACTGCTGACCGAGTTGAACGGATACCGCGCTGGCTTTGAATTACCGTAAGCGCGCGGATTACATCTGACCCAGAAACCACTTTTCTCTTTGTTATTCTTAAGTGTCTTTACAGTTACCTGAACGTCGGTCGGAAAAGTCATTGCGGTATTTCGGTATAAAAAATTCTTTTTTAGGAGCAGGTCATCTTCGATGTAACCCAGTTTGACGAGGTCGACTGTTTCCGTGGTTTCAAAGTTTTTTAATACATCGACGTCGAATTCAAGACTCCTTGTGTAGTCTGACGGAAGAGTTGGTCGGCCGGCAATTTTCCAGTGAGAGTTGTTAGTGGCGGTCCAAATCCGCGCCTAAATGCTGGCAAGCGCCTGAGCGAATTCGTCGGAAACAGAAACCGGCACGAGGTATTTTCCTAGAACGGTGGATCCGACAGGGGCGCCGCCGTCGTCGCAACGCGTTCTTGT
>JACQFZ010000063.1 GCA_016199745.1 Gammaproteobacteria bacterium | reverse complement strand
CGTTCGCAGTAACAACTGATTATCTCGCGGGTTCAAGTCCCGCCCAAGGAGTTATCCGTACGCCTTGGTAGTACGAGGGAGCGGCGTCTGAGCAATCAGAGGTCGTGAGTTCCCAAACGGCAAAGCTACAGGCCGCAGCGTAAGCGAACCTACACGTAGCCTCGTAACTTATTCGGAGATGCCGACCTTGTGGTCAAATAGGGAAGGCCGACGCGCACAGATTCAGATAACGGAAGCGACCTGTGCAATCTCCCGGGGTAGCAGGGGCGGCATGCAGCGGAAGATAACCAGTCCAGTGCTGGAGACCCGATGCAGTGATGTTTGAGGAACATCAACCGGTGCGTATAAGGAAACGAAAACGCACTGGGCTGTATCGGGAGTCGGAGGGGTCCATAGTATCGTTTGAGGACATGGGACAACATAACCCTGTCCGAGAAAAGGGACCCTGCTTACCGCAAGGCCAAGCAAGAACCGGCCTACCGCTTCTACGCGCTCTATGACAAAATACACAGGGCCGACATTCTCAGTCATGCCTACCATTTTGTCAGGGCCAACAAAGGGAGCGCCGGCGTCGATGGCGTCACCTTCGAGGCCATAGAGACCGGAGAAGGAGTAACCGCCTTGTTGGCGGAGCTGCAAGAAGCACTGAAGAGCAAGACCTATGCACCGAACCCTGTAAAGCGCGTCATGATACCCAAAGGAGACGGCACAGAGCGTCCCCTCGGGATACCGACCATTCGTGACAGGGTTGCTCAGATGGCCGTCAAACTGGTCATCGAACCGATCTTTGAAGCAGACTTCATAGACATCTCATACGGATTCAGACCCAGGAAGTCGGCCCATGATGCAATCGAGGATATATCGTATGCCCTCAACTGCGGGTATGCAGAAGTCATCGACGCCGATGTGTCCAAGTACTTCGACACCATCCCCCATGCCAAGCTCATGGCCGTGGTCGCTGAGCGCATCGTTGACAGTGCGATACTGCACATCATCCAGATGTGGCTCAAGGCCCCGGTCATCGAAGTGGATAAGGACGGAACGAAGCGGAACATCGGCGGCGGCAAGACAAACACCAAAGGCACACCGCAAGGCGGGGTTATTTCACCGCTATTGGCCAATCTTTACCTGCACCTCTTAGATAGGATATGGCACAAGAAGCAGCTCCAGAGCAAACTGGGAGCGCGTCTTGTACGGTATGCCGATGATTTTGTCGTGCTGTGCAGAAAGGGAACCGAGCAATCGATGGCGGTAGTGTGTCGGGTGTTCGAACGACTGG
>JACQFZ010000062.1 GCA_016199745.1 Gammaproteobacteria bacterium | reverse complement strand
TCCGACAGGGTCGAACTTGGCAGAGGCACACCCTGCCGCGCACCGATTTGCTCGATGCGATACAGCGGCAGGTGGTCGGCAAACTTGCTGACCGCTATCCATGCCAGCAAGCCCACAGCTGCCATGCCGCCGTCAATGATGGCCGACGGCACCGGGGCGGCAGTGACAGTTTCGCAAGTGCGGCAAGCGTATTGCGGACGGATATGGCGATGCACAAAGAAGCGGGCGGGTTCGACATCGAGCTGTTCGCTGACATCCTCACCGATCTTGGTCAAGCCTTGGCCACACTTGCCGCACAGGCAGGACTCGGGTTCGTGACGATGCTCGATACGTGGCAGATCGGCGGGCAGTGGCTGACGACCGGCGCGCGGGCGCTTAGGTTTGGGCTGCTCAGGCGAGAGCACATCGCTTTGTTGCGCGACTTCCGCTTCCATCGCGGCCAGATCGGTGTTCCAGGTTTCTTCAAACAGATCGCGCTGCTCGGCGGAGAAGGCTTCGCTTTTGTTGGCGAAGCGCATCCGACGGTGATGCGCCAACTCCAGCGTCAGCGCCGCAATTTTGATGTTGGCGGTCTTGATGACGCCGTCTTTCAAGGCAATCACGGCAACGTGGGAAGCGATGATTTGCGAGGATCGATCCGCCTGTTCCAGCAAGACCCGCACACTCTCGATCACGGCTGGATCGAGGTCTTTGCAGGCTAGTTGAGCGAGTAAATCCATGACTGAATTTTACCATGGGAGCACTCTTGAAACCCGCATGGATAATGGCTTTTATATGATTTTAGACCTGTTTTTTTTATGCATTTCCATGCTCTTTTTACAGCTGCCAGTGCGCCGGCGGGCGCGCCGAAAGGCGTTGCCAATCGACGCCGGAAATGAGCCACTGCCACTGTTCATCGGCCAGTTCGCATACCTCGTCGCCTGGCTGCGGCCAGATAAAATGGCCGCGATGCAGGCGACGCTGGCACAGCCAGACGCCATTGCCATCCCAGCAAATGAGTTTGATGCGATTGCGCCGGCGATTGCTGAAGACGTAAGCTGTGCCATCGCACGGTGCACGTCCCAGCGCCTGCTGCACTTTTAACGATAGGCCATCGATGCCAAGGCGCATGTCGACCGGTGCCACCGCCAGCCACACCGCGTCAGGCTGCAACATCATCGCAAGCTCTGCAAAAGCTCACCCAGCCAAGCCGCAGGCAGGCTCGGCGGAATCGTCACGGTCCAGCCGCTTGGGCTGTGCAATGTCAGGGCTGGCGCCTGATTGTCCGGCGCATCGCGTTTGACGCGGACGGGAACCAACGAGGTAGTGTTATTGCGCTCGGCAAAGCGCGCAACCCAATAACTGACCTGCCAGCTGCGGAAGCCGTGTTGCTGAGCAAACGCGCTCTGCGTTAAGCCACTTTCACGCCATTGTTGAATCCGTGCCATCCATAGTGCTCTGAGCGCATCGTTTGCCATTGCGATCTCCAAGTTGAAAATTGAAGTATGGCAAGCCAATGCAGGCATTCATAGATGGGACGGCTGGAGGCTTACTG
>JACQFZ010000061.1 GCA_016199745.1 Gammaproteobacteria bacterium | reverse complement strand
TCGACGACGATACCGACCGTCACTGTTTCCTCAAGATTCTCGCCCAGGTCATCAAGCAGTACCACTGGCTCTATTAGTAAAGTTGTGAGTAAGGGTGACGCTTAATCTGATATTTCAAGACCTGACCCTTATACCCTTCTTCTTATACCCTTCTTCAGTACCGACCATTTCAGATAGATCGCAACACCCGCGAACAGCAACAGGACGGCCGCAAGAAACAGGAACGTCTTCGCGAAGGCGGGTGTGATATGGCCCGCTACTCTTTCTTGTAGAAAAAAACTGCCGACGATGCAACAGCAATCCAAATCGTCGCTAGCGAAATTACTAGCGCAGGAGGCCATTCCGAGTACTGGATGAGGGCGGCTAATGAACCCAAGGCGACCACCCAGCAAACAAACCAAGCGCCCAAACGCTTCAACCAATCTTTGATCGCGGGAAAGACAGAGGGTTGAGTCCCGAGATTCGAATCCTCTTGGAGCGAGTGATTTGGTTTGCTGCTGGAGTCGTCAGATTTTGAAAGGTATTTGAGTATCAACCCCGCTGTCTGCTCGATCGTTCCAACCTGACGCCATTCCTCATAGGTTGCGTTTACTTTGAAACGCTTTTCCACCAGCACAATAAAGACCGTAAGGTCATCCGAATCAATGCGAAGATCACGCACGAACTCCTTGTTTGGTGAAATTGCCTCTTTCTTGATCCATCCAACCACGTCGACAAGAATGTCGGTGATTGTTTCAATCAGTTGATTTTTCGTGAGTTCATTTTCCATTCCGTGCCTCATAAGCACACATACCGATGCTGACCGCATCGAAGACGGCTAAACCCACTGCCACAAATGGCAGGGCTCGTCCTACGATACCGAATATACGGATAGTGCCAAAAGTCGCTTTTGCCAATTGCGCGGCGGACGATCCCACCGGCAGCCTTGCCTGTGGAAAGAACTTAAGACCGTAATGACTTACCAGGTTGGTGTATTCGCTTGATCCCAAAACAGCCTTATGACCGAGCTTGATTTTTTCAATCGGAATACCGCCCGCGCCCGTCACCGCTGTCGCAGCGGTAAGTCCGTAATGTTCCTTCGTACACTGCCACAATGTTTCAAGCGCCGTGTTCGGCGTCTCGGCCTTAGGGGTCGAGAATTTAACGAGGTCATAACCGTTACTGCGCCGTGTTTTATTTCCCACTGAAGGAAACGCAATTGCGCCACTGTAGCTATCAGAAAATATGAAGTCGTTCGTGAGCGCTGGCAGGTTCGGATTAAAGGCGAGACCATGAAAGCTGTTTAATTCCCATACACCTTGAAATATCGCTTGTGATAACGACGACTCTTGCATGAGTTCCTCCCTGTTGTTTATTCGAAATATTAGCCTACTACCACAGTCCCCAGGGTGTCACCATGCCTGAAACCAGCGAGCGTAGCGTGCGCCACTGGGGGGGAGGGAGCTAGAGCGTGCCGTGGCTTAAGTTAAGTGCCATTCGGGGCGCTACCCTTTAAAGCCTTTAATGGGTAGCGCTCCTTTTGTTTGTATTCCTCCCTGCTGCTATTGGTAGCTACCCATAGTGGTAACAAATACAGGTGCCAACCCCGTGCTGACCAGGCCGGGGATCATTCGTGTCAGTATTCCGTTTGCACCGATCGTGTATTGCGTCACGTTGTTGCTGAAATCGTTCGCGGTATAGACGTAGCGACCGGAGAAATCGACGGCGACCGACGCGAGCTGCGTCCCCACGGGTGCCGCGGTGGTCGATGTCAATGTGAGCGCTCCATCGGTCCCGATCGTGTACTGCGTGATGTTTCTGCTGTTGACGTTCGCAACGTAAACATAACGCCCCGAAGGGTCGACAGCGATGGACCGCGGCATGGATCGGATCGCGACGGTGGCCGGTGTCATCGGCGTGAGCGTTCCGTCAGCACCTACACGGTATTGCGAGACATTGTTGCTGCCTGCATTCGCGACATAGGCATACCGTCCCGACGGATCGAGCGCGACCGCGAACGGGAGCGATCCGCTCGCGACCTTGCCGGTGAATTTCAAACGCCCGGTTGAGGCCTCGACCGCGAATGCTGAGACGCTGTTATCGTCACGATTGGCAACATAGGCGAAGCGGGGCATGTCGGCGGCTTGGCTGTAGGTGGCCAATGACAGCAGCAGGGGCAGGAAAATAATGACTGTTAGCGCGCGATTCGATTTCATGATCTTCCTCCTTGAATGATGTTGCGCATTCCGTGCAACGACGTCAGTGATGGGTCACAAATTTTTGTTACTCATTCGTGATATTTGGTGCGTGATGAATGTAAGTGAACAATATAGTTCGACACTACCCGCCTATACGTATCGGGCACTTATCCCCATCGCTCCGGCAGGGCGGTGGAAATAATGTAGTGTTCGTGGCAATGCCTATGGCCAACGGAGAAACGCCATTGGTTGGAACCGCCGTCCGTTCTGCAATCGCGACGGCACGGCAACATGGTTGCGGTCTGTATTTCACCAGCACGACATTCGCCTACAACCACACGCTGACGTTCGACGGTATCGATGCGTATGGAGATGGAATCGGCAGCATTCTGCAAGCCGCGAATGTGGCCGCGTCGGCGATCTACTTAACCGGCAACAATCCCCAACTCCGGCACGTCCGGATAACGTCGTCGCAAGCGATGCAGAGATTATCTACGCGGGACAGCACGGGTGTAGTAGTGGACGATACGAAAAATTTCGTTGTCGATCATGTAACCGTGGATAAGACGGCATCGGTCGGAATTTTTAATTACGGCGGCGCATCCGGCTCGATTACCTGGAACACCGTAAACGACACCCTCGCCGATGGCATTCACAACACTCACGGCGCCAACACTACCGAAGTAGCGTTCAATACCGTACACAACCTTTTCCCCAATCCAAATGATTGGGCATGCCGATATTATTTGCAAAGGTTTGCGTCCTTGATCAACCGGAGCGGGAGTCACTCCCTGGCGAACTCGGTAACGTAGAACAGCAGCGCTGTCATTGGGAAGGCGAATCCGATCCAGCTCACCAGCTCCCAGCCGCTCCGTGTGTAAGCGAAGCTCGCAATGGACGAGCCGAGCGCGCCGCCGGCGAAGAAGATGGTGATGTATAACCCATTCAGACGGCTGCGGATGTGCGCACCGAGCGAATAGATCGCGCGCTGACCCAACACGACATTCGCTTGCACACCGAAGTCCAACAACACCGCGGCCGCCAGCAGTGCCGCCAGCGATCCCGTGCCGCCGATCCACGCTAGCAGGAATGATACCGCCACCGTGACAATCGCGAGACAGGTCGCCACGCGGGTTTGGCCACGGTCGGCCAAATGTCCTGCTATCGGCGCCGCCAGCGCGCCCGCGACACCCACCAGCGCGAACAGCGCTATGCCACGCTGGGTCAAACCAAAGATCGGACCCGACAACACCAGTGGAACGGCGGTCCAAAAGAGACTGAACGCGGCGAACAGCGCCGCTTGGTAGGCGGCGCGCCGCCGCAACAGCGGCGTGTCCCGCAACAGGATCCACAAGGAACCGATCAGCTGGACATAACCATGATCTGCAGTCGGATACCGTTGCGGCAGCAAGCGCTGCAGGATCAAGCCGAGCATGGCCATGAGTCCGGCCGATACGCCAAACACCGCTCGCCAGCCGAACGCGCTCGCGATGAGGCTCGACACGGGCCGGGCTAACATGACACCGGTCAGCAAACCGCTCATGACGTTACCGACCACTCGCCCTCGGCTCGCCTCGGGAGCGAGATGGGCAGCAATTGGTACCAGCATCTGCACCACCACTGAACCCAGGCCGACGAACAGCGAAGCCGCCAGCAACCAAGGTGTCGATTGCGCGACGGCCGTCGCGACCAACGCGAAGAACGCCAGACTCAGTGTCCAGAGAATGAGACGACGGTTCTCAACCAGATCGCCCAACGGGACCAGCAATACGAGCCCTGCGCAATACCCCATCTGCGTGAGCGTCACTATAAGACTGGCGGTCGATGGATGCAGCCCGATCGCGGGCGCGATCAAACTGATTAATGGTTGAGCGTAATACAGATTGGCGGCAACTAGTCCGCAGGCGCTGGCCAGCAGAAAGACCATCCAAGCTGATATACCGTTACTGGCGATCGGTAGGGCGGGCGACGCCATGGTCTTTGTTGTCATCACTAGGTTCCTAAATGGGAATAAATATTTCCTAATTGGTGAAAAAAAAATCAGTCGAGCGCCTTCATTGCAACTTCGACCGCCGCGATCATTTCCGCCCGCTTCGGTGACGTTTTGCCGACCACACGTAGGCCGTGGAACAAGCACAGCAGAAAGCGCGCGGTCGCTTTGACGTCGATTGCTTTGGACACCGAACCATCGGCCTGTCCCCGCTGGATTAGATCGACCAGCAACTTCTCTCGCCTCTTCATCAAGCCGACGACCCGCTCGGCGATTTCGGGATCGAACGTCGCGAGTTCGACGGCGGTGCCAACAACGAGGCACCCACGCTGACCGTTCGTGCCGCAGGACATGTCAGCGTAGAACATCAATGCGCGGTGCAGCTTCTCTCGACCCGTGCGCACGGCATCAATCGCTTCCATTAACTCGGCGCGGCGCTGGGTCGACTCGTGGTCCAGTGCCGCCAGAAAGATCGCACGCTTGTCCTTGAATGCCTTGTAGAGACTGCCGGCCGTCAACTCTGTTGCCTGCGCAAGATCGGTGATCGAGGTGGCGTGGAAACCGCGCTCGCAGAACACGCGAACGGCCTTGTTCATTACCTCGTCCATGACGAACTCGCGGGGACGGCCGGGGCCATGGGGGCGTACCGATGGGATCGCTGTTCGCATGACCTAATTATAGAATGATTATTTCCATAATTAAAATCCCGCATTTATTGTGACTGGTGGATGGGGTTCTTATCGGCGACCTATCATTCGGAACGTGGGTATTCGTCAATCGTTCTATCAAGGCGGTTCTTGAGAAAAAACTGGTTGAGAGGATTAAATCGATCCGAGTTCAAGGGTCGCTCGCTCCGCTGTTACGATATCCTCTTGAACGGAAGGGAGCCACTTGGTTAGGGATTCAAGTTATGGAACAACGCATCCAATTGTTGGACTACGTCAGATTTGCAGCGTCGTTGAGCGTCGTCGCTTTTCATTATCTTTTTAATGGCATAACCAACGGGAAAATCTCCTCGCTGCATGAATACAGCGTCGCCGTCGCATTTGCCAAGTACGGTTACCTCGGTGTTGAGTTATTTTTTCTAATTAGTGGTTACGTCATCTATACCTCGGCGTCGGGAAAAACCGCCGATCGGTTTGCCGTTGGCCGGTTGGTTCGTCTGTATCCGGCATTCTGGTTTGCTGTTTGTTTTACATCGTTCTTCGCGATTTTCTGGGGCGGAGAAAAAATGAGCGTCTCTCTTCCCCAATTCTTTGCCAGTCTGACGATGGTGGCGCCGGTGTTTAAGCAACCATTCGTTGATGGCGTTTATTGGACGTTGATATTCGAAATCAGGTTCTATCTTCTCGTTTTCGCTCTGCTCTTTATTGGCCTCTCGCATAAGTTAGATGTGATTTTTTCGTGGTGGGCAATCCTGCTGTTCGCGGTCTGGCTGATCCGTCCGGAACTATCGTCGATTACCTATTTGGGTACGTACTACGCCTTTTTTGTCGGCGGCGCTGTTTTAGCTACGATCCGTGCTAAAGGTTATAGCTTCCTCAATATCACCGCGCTGGCCTCGGCATTCATCGTCAGCTTGTCCTTTACGTTATCTCAGGTTTCAAGCATGGAAGCCCGGAAAGGAACCGACTATTCGGAAGTGGTGATTGGTTTGCTAATCGTCAGCTTCTATCTTCTATTTTTTTTGCTGAACTTGCGGGTGCTGTCGCGGCTAAAACTCCCTTTCTCCTTGTTTCTTGGCGGGCTCGCTTATCCGATATACCTGCTGCACGCGCATTTCGGTTACATGGTGATGTCCACATTCGGGAACGAATCGAATAAGTGGATTGTTTACGCGCTATTGCTGTTAATCGTCGTTACCGTGAGCCGCATCGTAAACGCAGGTATCGAAACTCGGCTCAAGAACTATTGGTATGGATTTTTCGATGGGTCGATTGGCGCTATGGTAAGAAAGAGTCTGCTATGGAAGAGCGTCTTGTTGAGAAAATCGGTCGTGTTATTTCCTAGAAAACGTAATAACCCAGCGCCCGAAAAAGGAAGGCAATGAATAAGTTCTTGCCTTGTACGATGTTGCTGCTGGCGTTATCCGGTGTCAGCGCGCCGGCGGCCGCGGGATTGTTGACTCGCGCGGATGTCCTGCACTGACATCGGCCAACAGTTGGATTTGTACGACGCCACGATAGTAAAATCGTGAGTCGGGGTGATGCTTGATCTTATATTTCAAGACCTGACGCTTTAATCTTTGCTCTATCTTTGTGCCCCCTATGTTATTAATGTTTATGTCCTTTATGCCTCTTGACAGCATGCTTGTAGCGCCCGTAGCCTCTCTCAAAATTAGAAAGGGCACAGGGAGAGCACGATGAAAACAACAACAATGCCGCCCCGTTTTTCTCCCCAATAGCTTTATACCGTCATAAGTTTCAGCACCGCATCGGCGCGCGCCATTTTGTTGCGTTGCTGCACAGTAACGAGTCAGGGAGTGAGTATGTGCCATCTTCAAAAAAAGCATTGGGATAGCGTCCGTCATTTCTTATTTTTACTTGAAGGAACGGTCAACAAGACTCCCGATCCTTTATCGTTGCGATAAAAAAATAAATGTCGCGTCTCTGTAAAAAATTAAAGAGCAAACCATGTTGCGCCTTGTGTCGAGTACCCGGCACCAATGGATAGCTCCTGCAGATTACAAAATGAGTTAGTGTAGGGTTTGGCGCCGATAACTAAATACAACTCGCGCAATAAACCTACGTAACACGTCTGATATCCGCACGTTGTTGGAAAAACACTTTTTGGTTGCGCCTACAAGGCGCACTCCTTCCAGCATGTGCCACTAACTAGAACTAATTTGGGAGATTTTAAAATGGCAAGCATAGCGACAATCGCAGCGGATCTATCGCCGGCGAGTCTGTACCCACAGCCGGATCTGCGCCGCGGACAATTTATTCTCGGCCCGAGTTTCAAAGAAGGCCTACCCACATGGAAGCGCCAGCAACTCGCCGACGATCTTTGCCTAACGACACATCCCGAACTGAGCGTGACCCGCGTTGTCCGCGCGACGTCGTCGCTCACGCTCATAGGTTTCATGCTGGATGCCGCCGACCCATCGGTGAGCGACACAAGGATTCTGACGCGCTTATTGACGCACGCTGGTTCGCGCCGCCAGCTTATCGGCGCCACCGCCAACTTGGCCGGTCGTTGGATTTTGATTGTCGACAGCGACGATGGACGTTATTTATTTCACGATGCCCTCGGGCTCCGGCAGGTGTTCCACACGCTACCGGCCACCACCGGCGGCGTTTGGGCGTTGTCACAGCCCGGCTTAGCGATCGACATACTCAGACTGCGGATCGACGAGCAGGCGCAGCAGTTTGTCGACTCGCATCAGTTTCGTACACATTCCGAATATCGCTGGCCCGGCGCCAGTTCGCCGGTGGAGGGATTACGCCACCTGCTTCCTAACCATGCACTTGATCTGCGCACCGGTGCAGTCACGCGTTACTGGCCGGTGGCGCCGCTGCCGGAGATAGAAATACCGCAAGCGCTCGATGCGATCGCTTTGCAACTGGACGGTTCGATGCGTGCTGCCGCCGCTCGCTTCGATCTGGCGCTCAGCATGACCGCCGGTGTCGACAGCCGCCTGGTATTGGCGGCTTCCCGCGCAATCAAGGAACGTCTCCGTTACGTCACCGTACGGCAAGGACGCATGGCCGACACCAGCGCCGATCTGTGGGTGCCACGGCGACTGCTGGCGAAACTCGGGCTACGACATGAAGTGGTACCCGCGGCCGCGAGCATGTCGCCCGAATTCAGCTTGGCGTTCAAACGCAGCGTTTATCTCGCGCACGATCACTACGGCGCTGATGCCGAAGCATTACTGGCGCACTTCGGCGGAGGAACGACGGTTGCCGTTACCGGTAGCGGTGCCGAAATCGGGCGCTGCTCGTTTCGCAAAGATCTACCGTGGTCGGACTGGCGTACGATTGGCGCAGCGGACTTGGCGATGCTTCAACGCATGAACAACCACCCGTATGCGTTGCGCTTTTTTGAGGAATGGCTGAGTGAAGCCCGCGACCTTAACCAGGTAAAGTTGCTCGATCTTTTTGAATGGGAACAGGGTCACGGCAACTGGCTAGCGATGACGCAACTCGAGTTCGACATCGTCTGGCGGGATGTTTTTACGCCGTACAATTGCCGCGCGCTGCTGCAGACCTTCTTGTCCGTCAAGGAACGTTATCGCCGCGCTCCCGACTACACGCTATTTAGACAGGCGACCCAGCGCCTGTGGCCCGAGGTGTTGAGTGAACCCATCAATCCAACAGTGCCTCGTCGTTCTCGGGATTTAATACGGAAATCCTTGCGAGTGCTCGCGAGCCTGCGATAACGACTATGCCGGCAGCAGTCACGCAAGACGCGACGGATAGCCGTAACAGCAAAAAAAGGGGTCACCCCCGTCGTCGAGCGGGCGCACAAAAACCAGGCGCCCGCTCGAGGGCGACGATGCATGTTAAATGCATCGGCGACAACTCCGCCTCGCCCCCCTGAAGGGGAAGGAACCTGCTAATAAGGTCGGGGTGGGTGAATTTAGTCATCGTTCAGTTAAGTAAGTGCCATTCGGTCGGAGACTCCTTTAATTTAATTCATATCTTGAGTTATGAATGAACCAGCCGCGCGCCGTTCGCTTGCCATTGCTGTGCGAAAAGACGCGCATCGTCCTCAGAGTGCGCTTTCACTCCCATGAGAATACCGCCGTCGTGGATACCGCGCTCGTACTCTCTAACGCGTGCTTTCGGCAGACCCCAATCGCTCAACCATCCCAAAAGACCCGCCGTGACGCCGGCGGTGCCGGCGCTGGCCAATGCCACGGCGATCGGTCCGCCGACGACCAACCCCAAACCGGGCAGCGCCGAGAATGCCGCACCGGCGGCAACCGCTGCCAGCGCCGGGATCATGATGCCGATCGTACCGCCGAGTGGGCCGCCGA
This sequence comes from Gammaproteobacteria bacterium, assembly GCA_016199745.1. NCBI lineage: Bacteria > Pseudomonadati > Pseudomonadota > Gammaproteobacteria > Gammaproteobacteria bacterium. Next base: position 20,979 of record JACQFZ010000061.1, on the reverse strand, counting down.
GCTCACCGCCCTCGGCGATTTTGCTGCGTAGCTTCCGGTCGACATCGTGACCTTCGGCGAACGATCGTCGTCGCGTGTCGTCGGACATAATGACGTTGATGTCACGGATGCCGTAGCCGTTTTGCGTGGCCGATTGGTACACGCGCTCGACGCTATCGATGTCCGGAAACAGTCCGGTAACCATTTTTTCTTCGCCGTGCGACAACATTGTTTTCGTCATGGCTTCACGCTCGCGATTCACCTTCTTTTTGGACCCACAACCGTGGCAAAGGTTGTTTTCTAGCAAGCGTTCTGTAGGGAAAACGATGTAGGGCGGATTAGTCAGATAGCATCCCCTTGTTCAATTCACTTCCTCGCTGGTCTGTCCTCGATAGTCCGAGAAATTGTCGATACCGAGTTCGCCTCGGCGGCAGTGCCAGCAATAGCCAGCGCCTTTCCAAGATTGCTTATTTTTAGTGCTTATTTATATTTATAAAGTCCCGTATATCTTCTAGCGCAATACGCTTCGTTTAATTGCGAAGATCTAAAGGCGCCGGATAAGGGAGTGCCTTCCCCGTGGACTCCAGATAGGTACATTAATGCCCAACGGAGTGTCCGATGACAAAACGAAAGGCCTGCACCCGCGGGTTTAAGTCGGAAGCGCTACGCTTACTCGACAGTGGCGAGAAGAAATCTGCCCGACTCTATCAATTGCTTCGAGATGGAGTGGGAAGTCTGTACGGCTCAATAATTATGGCGGGAATCAAAGATGATCTTTGACTGGCTTAACACCGAGCAAGAGCAAAAATTTGGCAAGGACCTGGCCGCATTTTTTGTGGAAAAGATCCCGGTGGCAGACGCTCTAGGGGTGAAAAAGGCAAAAGCCAAGAAAATGGATATTTTTAATAAGCTGTTCAAGAAAGTGGATGAATACAAACATGAGCATAAACTGAATTTCTACAAAAAATCGGTATTCGGAAATTCGTTTCAATGGGCCCTTGTCGATGCTGGCTTCACTCGCGAATTCGCCAAAGAGTTAACGACAGAGCTGCTACTAAGACTATAAGTTGATGTGTAAATCGCTGGGCAATGGGGGCCGGCGACACTCATCTCGATGAGCCGGATGAGCGACGAAGACGGAGATCGTATCGAGTCGCAGATTGCCAGAAAAATCACGATGCGGATGAATCCATGCTGAATTGGTTTAAGAAAGCGGCCGGCCTACAGGACCAGAAAAACGCAGAAGCTAAAGCGAAGGTAAGCCAGTGGATAAATGACGGCTTTGAAAATCTTAAGCTCGGAAATGGCGAGGCCGCACGCAATCTATTCGAAAAAGTATTGAAAGAGCAGCCCAATAACGCGGATGCTCTGTACATGTCAGGCGTACTTCTGCACGGCCAGGGGCGGAATGAAGCAGCGGCCGCCTTCATTTCCCGCGCCATCGATAGCGATAACAGCGTTGCGGCGTTCCACATCACGCTGGGTGCTGTCCTTAAAGATCAGAATAAGTTGGAAGAGGCTCAAGCGAGCATCCTCCGGGCTATCGCGCTGGACCCTGACGACGAAGAATCTCGGACCAACGTAGCTTGGTTACTCTGTGAAGCAGGGAGGCCAGGAGAGGCAGTGGAGCACTTGCGGCATGCCCTTCGTCTCGCCCCGAATAAAGCCGATCTGCATTGCAACTTGGGTAGTGTGCTCCAGTCCCTGGGTAGAGAGGATGAGGCGGCAAGATGTTATCGCGACGCCCTGTCGTTCGACTCAGGAAATGCCACGGCAGGAAACAACCTCGGCGCAATACTCCACGCGCAAGGCAACGTACGCGACGCAATCGAGTGCTTCCGGCAAACACTAGACAAGACGCCAGGATATTCTCAATCCTGGGTCAACTTGGCGATCGCACTTCAAGCTATCCACCAGGTAGATGAAGCCGAGTCGTGCCTGTTACGTGCCATCCGTTTAGATCCGCAGAATTTCAAGGCGTACAGCAGACTCGCTGTTGTTATGCGAGAGCAAGGACGGCTGGAAGAATCTAAGGTGCATAGTGCGCATGCACTTGCCATCCAAGATAGCGTCAGTGAGCGTGTTCGGCTAGCGACTCTGCTTCCGGTCATCGCGCTTTCGGAAGATGAGATAAAGACATGGCGTAAGCACTTTGATGAAAGCATGGACGAACTGTTGACGCGCGAAGACGCTGAAGGCGCTCTAAAGGACCCATTTGCCGAGGTCGGCGTAAGTAATTTTCACTTGGCATATCAACCCGAGTGCAACCGGAGCCTACAGGAAAAGGCAGGCCGTCTTTATTCGAAGCTGTGCCCCGAATTACTCTATACAGCTCCCCACTGCTATCGCCGGTCTCCGTCCAAGGATCGTCGAATTAAAATCGGTTTTATTTCCAGATTCATGCACGACCATAGCATCGGCAGAACGACTCGCGGTGTTCTCGCCAAGATGTCGCGGGACCGATTCCATGTGATTGCCTTGTTCGTTCCTCCCTTTGTGGATGATTATATTTCCAAGTTCGTCCGTGATAGTGCAGAACAGTCCTTGGTGTTGCCGAAAACGTTGGAAGCGGCGCGCAAGATGATTTCGGAATTGGAATTGGACGTTTTGTATTACCAAGATATCGGAATGGATGCATTCACCTACTTCTTAGCTTTCTCACGTCTTGCGCCGGTGCAGTGCGTGTCGTTCGGCCACCCGGATACCACCGGCATCGCCAACATGGACTATTGGGTATCTAGTGAAAATTTTGAGACAGAGGGCGCATCCGAACACTACAGCGAACAGCTCTTTCTATTACGAAATCTCGGCACGCTGGCGTACTACTATCGCCCCACATTAACGCAACCGGCAAAAGCACGAAGCGATTTTGGACTGCCACGGGATAGGAACGTTTATCTATGTCCGCAATCGTTGTTTAAGCTGTATCCAGATTTTGATGTCATCATGGCAAATATTTTGCGCCACGATCCCTCAGGCGAAATGGTTCTTATTGAAGCACGTACAAAGTTTTGGGGAGAACTCCTGCGTCGGCGTTTCCAGGAAAAAATTCCAGACGTTTGCCAGAGAATTCGTTTTTTGCCCGGGATGAGTCAAGACGACTTCTTAGCGTTAATTGCGGCATGTGATGTGATGCTGGACACGATTTACTTCAATGGAATGAATACCAGCCTAGAAGCGTTCGCGATTGGAACGCCGGTGGTCACCCTGCCGACAGCCCTACAGCGGGGACGTCATACCTACGGCATGTACAAGCAGATGGATTTGCACGAGTGCATTGCGTCGACTCCCGACGAATATGTCGAAATTTCAGTCAGGCTGGGTACCGATCGAAAATTCCGGGATGAGGTGAAATCGAGAATTTTGTCTCGCAGTATGATTTTGTATGAAGATTCAGCGGTAGTGTCCGAATTTGAGCGCTTCTTTGTCGAAGCCCACGACCGCGTTTTAGCATCTTAAACGTAACTGGTGAATTCGCAGCGAGCTTCTGTCGTTGAGAAGAGCTGCTATTCCAGCCAAACCTTCTCGGGCGCGCGAAGACCGCTCAACTCATAAGTCGGTAACGGGTTAAAACCGCCGATCTTGGCCGTGCCGGCGTCAACCGTGTTGTTGAACATGGGGATGATCGTACCGCTGTCCTCGTAAAGCATCATTTGCAGATCGTGATACATCAGCCGGCGCTTGCCGTAATCGAGCTCGGCGCGCGCCGCCAGCAGCAGCTTGTCGAAATCCGCACGTTTCCAGAAAGACTCGTTCCAGGCAGCGTCCGACTTGTAAGCCACCGACAGCATGAGATCGACGGTTGGCCGTCCGGACCAGTACGACGCGCAGAACGGCTTTTTCAACCAGACATTGTCCCAATAGCCTTCGGCCGGCACGCGGTCGAGTTGCAATGTGATGTCGGCGGCGGCGGCACTCTGTTGGAAAACTTCAGCACAGGCGACCGCTCCGGTGAAGGCGCCATCGGACACGGTTAACACAATCGGCCCGCTGTGGCCCGATTTCTTATAGTGGAACTTTGCCAGGTCCGGGTTGTACGGCCGCTGCGGAATATCGAATGCTTGAAAACGATCGTACGGTGTTATCGGTATGTCTTTGCCAATCTTGCCGTGGCCGTACAGCACCTTATCAACCAGCGTATAGCGATCGATCGCGTATTTAAGCGCGAGTCGTAAATTGTTGTCGTTGAACGGCGCGGTATCGCAACGCATTGGGAACGTGTAGTGCGCGCCGCCGGGAATTTCGAACACTTGTACGTCTCGGTTGCGCGACAGCGAATGTACCGATTTTGCCGCGACCCGGTTGATCAAGTGCACTTTACCGGCCACTAATGCGTCGAGTCGCTCCTGTGGGTCGTTGATCGCGAGCGTTTCGACGGAGTCAACGAAGCCGCGATCGGATCGGAAGTGGTTAGCGTAGCGCCGGGTGAGACCACGCACGCCGGCCTCAAAATTTTCCAGAACGAAGGCGCCGGTGCCGACACCGTCATGAAAATTCGTCCCTTCCGGGCCGATGCTAAGGTGATAGTCAGCCAGCAGATAAGGAATGTCGGCGTTACCGCTATGGAGTCGTATTTTTACCTCGTGCTTGTTGACCGCCTTAATATCGACGACCTGCTCCAACAACGATTTGGCGGCAGACTTAGAGTTCTCCTTGCGGTGATGATTGAGGGAGTAGACGACATCGGCTGCCGTCATCGACTTGCCGTTGTGGAACGTCACACCCTTGCGGAGTTTGAGGGTCCATTCCATTGCCCCCGGTCTCGCGTCCCAGCTCTCCGCCAATGCGGGGCGCGCGACCGGTTGGGTACGTATATCCGAACCGATATCGACCTCGACCAAGGTGTTGTAGAGCTGCATGGCAAAAATCTGCATATACGCAGCGGTGATATCTGCCGGATCTAAAACGTCTTTAGCGCTGGCGCCATTGACGCCCACAATAAGATGGCCGCCGCGCTTGGGCGTTTGCGCCTGCGCCGGCTTGGAAAATGCGCCTTCGGCGACAGCGGCGGAGATGCCGAGGGCTAACGATTGCTTAATGAAGTCTCGACGGCTGATGCTTCCTTTGGTCAACATCGCCTTAAGATTTTCCCAATCGCGCATAGGTGCGACTCCTCAATTTAGAATTATTTAAACACTGAACCGTTGTCGTCTAAGGAGCGCGTATAACCGTCAATGGAAAAAGACAAAGGCACCCATGGCGTTGCTCCGCTGTTCTTAATTTTTGTCAAAACACATCATCGAAAGACAAAACGACACTGGGGTAATTGCGGGTGAGTGAACGCCCCAAAAAGCGGTGATACCAGGAAACACACCGTGTTGTTGTCGGGAGGACTCTGCCGCAAATCTCGAAGTCGGAAATTCGGTGCGCCGCGCGCCGTGACAGGTGATGATCTCGTTGAACGCCCACAGCAAGCATGACGATGCATAGCGGCAGTGTAACGTTTTTATGTAAATTTGGGTAACGCACAAATTTACATAAAGTGCCTCGGTGGCGGTCGATACATTCGCTGCTGTGATAAAGCTCAATCCGCAATTCGTCAGGATACACAACAGTCGAGGTGTGGCACTGCAATTGATGGGCAATAGGGACGAAATCGTCGCCCCTGCATCGTGGCACCACGTTTACGCTGAATCGCATCTGCACATCTGTATACGCAGTTAGAAGATTTTTATGTACATAAAAAGACAAAATATGCTTATTAAGCTAGAATAAGACATATACAAGCATATTATGTCTAGTTAATGAAAAGTCGTATTACTTCGATCGATGAATTGCAGCGCCAACTTGGCGAGCGATTGAAGCGCCTGCGGGTATTCAAGAGACTCGACCAGCACACGCTTGCCGATCAGGCGGGTGTTTCCACGCGGGCTTTGAGCCGGCTTGAAACCGGTAAAGGATCGACCCTCGAAACATTGCTTCGAATCCTCTACGCCCTCCAAGAGACGGGGGCGATCGACGCATTAGCGCCCGAGCCCACGATCGACCCTGTCGCCATGCTTCGCACGAAACGCATGCCGACCCGAGTACGCCGACCGGCCCGTCGACGCAAGGCTAAAAGCCAATGAACGTATCCGTGGTGGAAGTGCGGATGTGGGGCAAGCGCGTCGGTGCCGTTGCCGAAGATCCGCGCTATCGTGCCTACACATTTTCCTATGCTCCCGAATGGCGCAAGACCGGTATCGAACTTGCCCCCAGAATGATGCCGCTCGATTCATCACAAAACGCATTCGTGTTCCCGGCGCTCGCGAAGGAGTCCTTCAAGGGACTCCCGGGCTTGCTCGCCGATGCCTTACCAGATGATTTTGGCAACGCGTTGGTAAACGCTTGGATGGCTGACAAAGGCATCCAACCGTCCGAGGTCACCGCGCTCGATCGGCTCTCCTATATGGCCAAGCGAGGGTTGGGCGCTTTGGAATTTAAACCGGGCCAGGGCCCACGCCGTGAGAGCAAGGAACCGCTGCAGATGGCGAAACTGGTCGAAGTCGCTCGCAGCGCCGTTCAGGGAAATATCGGTCATGATCATTACGCGAAAGCCGCACTGGCGCAGATGATTCGCGTGGGCACGTCGGCACCCGGCGCGCGCGCCAAGGCGGTCATCGCCTGGAACCCAAAAACCCACGAGATTCGCAGCGGACAGTTCGATGTCGATCGCGGCTTCGAACACTGGCTGCTCAAATTCGATGGGGTCGGCGTCGATCTCGAGCTTGGCACTAGTCTGGACTACGGCCGCATCGAGTACGCCTACCACCTGATGGCACGTGCCGCAAAGATCGAGTTGTCGCCGTGCCGGTTGCTTGAGGAAAACGGTCGTGCGCATTTCATGACCAAGCGCTTCGATAGGGACGGCAACAAGAAACATCACATGCAATCGCTCTGCGCCATGGAGCACCTCGATTTCCGCCAGCGCGCGACCCACGCCTATTCGCAGCTCTTTATGACGATCGCCGCGCTCGATCTCGGCCCACGCGCGATGGAACAGGCATTCCGCCGCATGGCCTTCAACGTGATGGCGCGCAATTGCGACGATCACACCAAGAACTTCAATTTCCTGTTTAAGCAGGGCGGCGGCTGGGAGCTAGCGCCGGCGTTCGACATTACCCACGCGCACAACCCGTCCGGCAAATGGACCGCTCAGCACTTAATGAGCGTCAACGGGAAATTCGATGAGATTGCGCGGGCCGATCTGCTCGCCGAGGCGGACAAATATTCGATTCCGCGTCGCAAGGAGATCCTCGATGAGGTTAAAGAGGCAGTCTCGCGTTGGGAGTCCTTTGCGAAGAAGGCGGGAGTTCGTCCGTCGGAAGTGCAACGCGTGCGGGCCGATTTTCAAGCGGTATGAGCAAAGCACGGCGCGGGCCGGCAATTCCAGACCATTTAATTCCTGCGAAACGCAATGGGCCGGAGTGATTTAAAAATAGGCAACGGTATGGCTGCTCGAATTTAAATCACTCCGGCCCGAATGGCGCTTACCTTAAAGCAAAACCGAGACATGACCAATGGCAAGCACGGGGATCACTCCGTGCTTGCCAAACCGCTTACCGCTATTTCTGAGTAATCGCGATCACTCCCGGCGTCGCCGCCCACGTCGCGAACTGACCAATGAAGAAATTAGTGACGTTGAAGTTTCCGGGACTTGAAGAAAATGCTACCGGCAAAGTATTCCAGCCAGCGCCACCGGTTAAGCCAAGATCGAAAGAACGGGTTCGATCAAAATCGCCCAAGATGAGTTTTACACCCGGGGTAGAACTCCAGATCGGAAAATTGACCACGCCATTATTGGTAACCGTCCAGTTGCCATTACCGAGGGATGCTGCCATCGGAATGGTATTCCAGCCCGCTGGACCGGTGATGACGAGATCCGTGCGGGCGTCTCTGTTGAAGTCGGCGGCCAGAACTTTGGCGCCGCCGGTTCTCGACCAATTGCTGAAGTTGCCGACGGCACCGTTGGTGACATTGAAAGCGCCATTACCATTTGAAAATGCCACTGGCACACTCGCCCACCCCAGACCGCCGATCAACGCCAGATCGGCGCGGCCGTCCGCGTTGAAGTCGCCACTGAGTACTTGCACACTCGCGGTGCTCGCCCAGCTTGCGAAGCTGGCGCTGCCGACGTTAGTGACGTTAAAGCTACCGTTGCCGTTTGAGAATGCCACGGGTAGCGACGCCCAACCCAGCACACCGGTCAGCGCTAGGTCAGTGCGACCGTCACCGTTGAAGTCACCGCTGATGATTTTGACGCCAGCCGTACTCGACCAGGTGGCGAAGTTGGCGATGCCGACGTTGGTGACGTTAAAGCTGCCGTTGCCGTTTGAGAACGCCACCGGCACCGACGCCCAACCCGGCACACCGGTCAGCGCTAGGTCAGTGCGACCGTCACCGTTGAAGTCACCACTCATCACTTTGACGCCAGGCGTACTGGCCCAAGCGCCGAAGTTGGTGATGCCGAAGTTGGTGACGTTAAAGCTGCCGTTGCCGTTGGAAAATGCCACCGGCACCGACGCCCATCCGGCACCGCCGGTTAGCGCGACATCGGTAAAGCCATCGTTGTTGAAATCGCCCGTGACCAGTTTGACGTTGGCGGTTGCCGCCCAGTTACTAAAGGAACCGACGGCGCCGTTGGTGACATTGAATGTGCCGGCGCCGGTTGAAAACGCGACCGGCATCGTATTCCAACCCGGACCACCGAGCAGTCCGATGTCGGTACGACCATCGCCGTTCAGGTCCACCAGGTTCTTGGGGTACATGTTGTTGATGGTGGCGCGATCGGTCGAGCTCAACGCATTGTTGTAACTGGAATTGAAGCAGTAGTTCATGATGGAACTGTTGTCGAAGGCGCCGATGATGACGTCGCCGTTGGTACCTTGCGGCGCGTCCGTACACAAGGATCGGTCGGTATCGGGTCGGTTATGTTCATGCGCAATGCCGAGCGCATGACCGAACTCGTGAATGGCGATCGATTCGATACAGCTCTGGCGTATCGTCGCGTTGCTGCAACTCGAACCCCAGGCGGAGAACGTAAAATTCAGCAGCATGCCGTTCACGACGTTGTTCAGAGTCTTACCCAACCCCAACGTACGCGGGCCGGCGTCCTGAATCAGAATGCGAATGCCGGCGCTGGTGGAGGCGGTGCAGTTACCCCAACCGGTAAAAGTGACGGCCGAGGCGGCGTCCCACGTGGCGGCGATGCGGTTCCTGACCCACGTTTGCTCGGTGGCGGTGGCGGCTGACCCGTTTTCCCAGCACACCGGGATTCGATTGCTGGTCCAGCGTGACGATTCGAGAAAGTAACCCTCGTCGCCCTCGGCGAGCGCGATAGTTGGTTGGAGGAGGGTAAACAGTGCGGCCCACAGCAGCAGAAAAGCTAACTTTAGTTGACGTTGGGAAAGGGAAAATACATCGCGTGGAGTTCTTCCATGTGCCATGACGAGTTATTCCTTAGTGTTATTAACGGGAGATTAAGCAAGTCGTATTGATGTAATTAGGCCTCCTAAGCATTTACTGGATGTTGGACCACACAAATCTAACCCACAGCCGAAGTAGGTTAACTGTCGACGGACGGCGAATACAATTCGCCTAAGGACTTATATCAAATATCTCACAAACGTCGTAGCGCCGGCGTGTTTCGTCAGCCACGCCGGCGCCGAGTTTCGTTACTTCCCGTGTACTACGTTACCGATGATTTGCACCACGCCGCTTTCCTGCACATTGACCGAAAGCCGAAGGCTCTTGCCGTATGCCAGCGTAGAGGGGTAACCGATGGTGAGAGTCTCGAGGCCGACGGCGGATTGCAGTAGCACGAGGCCGTAAGGGTTGCTTTGGGTGAGCGCCCAGTTTCGTAGTGCGGCGATCGACGCGCTGACGACGTTGCGGCCGTCGATATCGAGGCTAACGAATGTCAGGTCGCTGCCACCGCCTTGCTTGGTGATTTGGGCGGCGACGAACTTCCCCGGGCCGATTAAATCGACCAACACGTGTTCGCCGATCGCCGCCGGCGCCGCCAACCCTTGGGTACGCTGCGGCTCCAACACCGTATCGGCGTGTACCGCCGTAAAAAACGGGAGCGCTAACAGCGAGAGGATGAAAGCGACGAAATGAAATCTACGTTCCATGACAACTTCTCCTGTAGTGAATGTCGATCTGTCGAACGGGAACAACGCGAGCAAAACTAACACTCCGACTGAGTTCATTCCCTTAGATCTTGGTACTAAGTAGTTAGTATTAGTTGGCCGTTGTGCAGGATTACGGCTAGGCTGTAAACGAAAGGGGCAGGGAGCGTGCAAATTTAAATCACTCCGAATCCTTTCCTTACTCACGGAGCATCACGAATGGATCTCGCTAAAGGGACGGAAGCCGTCCAGCTCAGTGCTGAGTACATCGTTTGGCTATCGGTTCTAGCGACCGCGGGGCTCGTACTTATGTGGGCTGTTTTCTGGCTCGCGGTAATTCGGAACAAGGAAAGTGTTAGTGAAATCCTCTTGAGCACCGGCTTTTTCAGAACAGTCACTGTCATCGGCGTCATTGCCGGAACACTGGTTTTGAGCCTGGCCGGCCGATTGGAGGGGAATATTACTGGCGCGATCCTAAGCGGTATCGTCGGTTATGTCCTAGGTCAAATCTCGGACGGCGGTCATAGCCGTACCGACGAAAAGAAGTGATCAAGTGCGCTACCGCAACAGCGCCTGGTGTTCAATAGTAATAAGCCAACAGCATCAGTTCTGCGTTCCGAATCGCAGCCCCAGGTAATACGGTACCGTCAGCATGCACGGTGCGCCGTTGTAGCCATAACCGCAGGCGGCGCGCTCGGTCGAGTCGATGAACTCCTTCTTATATTGCTTATCGGCGACGTCGATCCACTTGGTGCGATCGGCGTCTCCCGTGCCGCTCGGCAGTAGCGGCGCCAGTTGATACAGCAAGTATGGTAGTACCTCCATGCCGTCGGGCGAACCGCCTTCATCCGTACGGCACGGCGAATACATGAACTGGTGATCGTTGCGAGTCGCCATCCACGGGTATTTCACCGTGTAGGCGGTGTCGAGCCATTGATAGTCGACGATGAACTTCATGTTCTGTAGCAGCATGGTTTCCACTTCGGCGACGTTGAGCGTCGTGTTGCCGAGGTAAGTACCGCTGAAGCTATAGGCCGGCAGCCCCATCTCGTCTTTGACGATCGACAGCCACTGCACGTGTCCCCAGATCAAGTATTGCGCCATCCAACTCGACACGGTGAAGTTGCCGTCGCCGCAGTTGTCGGTGCGCATGTTGGTGATCCAGGCCGAATTGCCGGTCTGCCAGTTCAAGGTTTCGTTGACGTTCGGCCAGCGCGATGTGTCGGGCGACAGCACGATGTGTGCGTGCGGATGTTTCCACCACCAGATACTGTTGGCGACGATGATCGATGCCGCATTCAGATATTTCGCGTCGCCGGTCGCGAGGTACGATTCCATGACCGAATGCAATGTCCAACCGTGCGAACGCTGTTCTTCGAAGTAATTCACCGGATTGCCGCTCGAATCCATCAAGCTCATATCGAAGCGCTTTTTGTTCGCCAGATTGTAGATCCAGTCGCCTTGCTCTTTGATCACCTGCAACGTGCGTTTGTCACCGCTGAAGAGATAATTCTCGGCCAGTCCACCGGGAACGATGTGGCCTTCGTGCGCGCCGCCGCCCTGTTCGTGTTCGTAACTGGCGTGATTGTGGATCATGCCGGGGCCGTTGCCGCGCATGTAGGTGTTCACGTCGCTGCTGTTGTCGATGTTATCGACATGCATCACGTCCCAGTCCATGTGATGACGCGCGCCGACTTCGGCGCTATCGAGCCATTTACGTTCGCCGCTGCGCAAGAACTGCAATAGATCGGCGCGCGGGTCTTCGTAGTGGTGGTTCATGAATTCCGGCTGGCCGCCATCGATGCCGCGCCGGTAGTCGCCGAAATCGCGATTGCCGTAGATCAGAAAGTTCGGGCCGTCGGAAAAACCGATGCGGTCTTTGAAATCCCACGCGCCGGCGGTTTTCTGGTCGTACGCTTGCTGATTCGCCGCGGTCGGCACCAGCGGGCCGAACACGCCGCTGGTCGTGAACCAGTGCGAATTAAATAGAATCGGCGGCCGCTGGAACGCATCGCCGACGTCGACGACATGCGCCGCGTCGCGATCGCCGGCGTGGAATTGGTAATACAGCTCGAAGGTCTTAGCGATTCCCGGATATAAGGAATAGAGCGTGTTGCGCGTGTTGTTGCCGGCAATCTCCCACGGCACAGGTCGGTCCGAGCGCGCCGGTTGCAGCGAGATGACGAACTTGCCGTTCTGCGTGTTGCTCGGGTTGTAACGCAGCTCCTTGGGAAATTGTTGCCAGAACCAGCGCATGCCGCCGCTGACACCGCCGTTGGTGCCGGAGATGTCGAACCAACCTTTTGCGGTCGTACCGTTACCGATACCGGAATAGTCGAAGTTGTACGCGATCTTGCTGGTTAGCGCGACGCCGGCATCCTGCAACAGATAAAGCTCATTGCTGCCGACGGCACCGCTTAGTAGCGAGCTTTGACCGCCGGCGGCGTAAGTACTCGCGGAAACTGCCAGCGGCAATACCAAGTCGAGCGATTTGATATCGAGCACGCGCTTGTTGCGTGGCGGGAATGAACGCAAGTGCCAGCTGCTCATGTCGCGCGGCTTGGCGTCGATCAGCGTGTAGAACATGCGTACCAGCCCGGAGCCGGCGTAGAAGTGCAGTCGTATCTCGAAATCGGTCAATGTCGGATCACCGTCCGAGTTCGCCACTGGTCCTTGCAGCTTGCCCTTGGCGAGCACGGTGATGTGGGTCGGCCCTTGCTCCTCGATGCTGACTTGGTAACCGCTCGTTTGTGCCGCCGAGCTAAAGGTTTGCGCGGCGCTGTTGCCGTAGTTGCCGACGGCGACGATCTCGCCGGGGCCGGACAGCATGGCGGTTTCAAACACGCCGTCATTGTTACGGTCGAGCCAAACCTGGTCGAAGATCGTGAATCGATTTTTATTGATGGCAAAGCGTAGCGTGCCGTTGCTGACGACGATCTGGTTAGTGTCCTGTGTCAGCGCGAGGTCGGTGGTGTAGTTGGAAGCGTGGGTAACGCCGTTGCCGTAGTACAGCTGATAGCTGACCACGCCGGGCTGCGCCAGAAAATCGACCGCCACCGACTTGAGACTGTTATCGGACCAGCCGGCGACTTTGGAAAATTGTGCCGGTACTTCCTGGCCGTTGCCATTTACCAATCGCAGATTGTCGAGCGAGGTTAATGCGCCGCGCGGGAACGGTACGGCCGACGATACCGGAAAGGCGCTGTTCGTAACCGGATCAATTAGGCTAAGCGGAATCGACTTGGCAGCGCCGACGGCGGCAAACATCGCCGATACCGATTTCGCGCCGGTCATTACGACATCGCATGTGGTCGCGCTGCCGGTGCAAACGCCGCTCCAACCGCGAAATTCGTTACCGGCGCTCACGCTTGCCGTTAGCCGAACCGATACGCCGGAGCTGTACGAGTGATTGCAATTACTGGAACAGTTGTCGATGCCGCTGGGCGCCGAGCTCACCGTGCCGCCGCCGGTAACATTGACGGTCAGCGCGTAAGTTGATGCGGGTACTGTACTGAAAGTCGCCGTAACCATGCGGTTCGCCGACATCGGTACGGTGCAGGTTCCCGTGCCCGAGCAGTTTATGTCGCTGCCGCTCCAGCCGGTAAAGGTCGAGCCGTTGGCGGCCACCGCCGTCAACACTACTGACGTTGCCGATGTGTAAGGCGCCTCGCAAACGCTACCGCAGTTGATACCGGAGATATTGGACGTGACGGTACCGGCACCGTTACCACCGCGTTGCACCGCTAGCGTGTAGTTAGTCGGCGGGTCTTGCGTGAAGGTCGCGGTCACCGTGCGCGCCGCGGTCATCGCGATCGCGCATGGCGTGGTTCCGGCGCAGCTAACGCCGTTGATACTCCAGCCGCTGAAGCTGTAACCGCTGGCGGCACTGGCGGTTAGCGTGACGTTAGTGCCGGCGGCGTACGACTCGACACAATCGCTGCCGCAATTAATACCAGCCGGACTGGAACTGATCGTGCCGGCGCCGACGCGATGCACCTCGAGTGCATAGCTCGATGCATTGACCGGACTGAAGGTCGCAAACACCGTGTGTTCCGCCGTCATCGGTACGGTGCAAGTCGCCGTACCAGCGCAGGCGACTCCGCTGCCGCTCCAACCGTTGAAGACATAACCGCTGGCCGCCGTTGCTGAAAGCGTGATCGACGTGCCGGCGGCAATTAGTTCGCTGCAGTCGGTGCCACAGTTGATGCCGGCGGCGGAGGTGACAGTGCCGGAGCCGTTGACTTGCACCGTTAACGAATAAGACGACTGCGTGAACGTCGCCGTGACCGTGCGCGCCGCGCTCATCGGTACGACGCACGGATCGGTGCCGGGACAAGTGACGCCGCTAACGCTCCAGCCGCTAAAGCCGTAGCCGTTGCCAGCGACCGCCGTCAGTGTGACCGACGTGGCCGATGCGTATGACGCGGTGCAGTCAGATGTGCAATCGATGCCTGAGGGATTCGACGTAATCGTGCCGCTACCGACGACATGGACCTGTAGGGTGTTGTTAGTCGGGTCGGTATTGATCGTTTCTTCGTTGCTGCCGCAAGCGCTAAGCGCGAATACGGCGGCGGCGCCGAGCCAGCCGATGATGCGACGTGCGCTGCGTTGCGCAGCGAGATAATTTCGGTCCATGAAGATCCCCTAGGCAAAAACATAAAGTTGTTACGTTCTTTTTGTCGACGGCGGCCAGCCGCTGTCGCTCATGCGCGTGATCGCGCTGAGATTTAACGATTCGACAGAGTATTAACGCGGCGTCGGCCACGCTGCGGCCGAATCGAGAGATAGAGGTAGGAATAGTAAAGAGAACGACGGTCGACCGATTTCATTGTTATTTTCTCCCTGTAGCTGCAGGTTTAACCCGCTCTTTATTCAGTGCTCGAAAACACCGAGGACAGCTTATGCAGATCGGCATTTTGCCGTCCACATGAACCGGGCGGAGTGATGAAGCTGAGCAGACGGAAGGTCGCGGTAGATGGACCGCCGTTCAACTCACATCGATAGCTCAGTTCTTGTCTTTCAGCCGTCCGAGCTCGCGTTCGTATTTGCGCGCCAGCGCCACCAAGCGCGGTGTCGGTCCGGTGTCTTCGTAGATCGGATCGTTGTGATCGTCTTCGGCGATGACACGGTGGCCGGGAACATACGGCAACGCCCCTTCGAGCTCGTCCAATGCGGCCGAGAGTAGATCAGTAATGATGTCTTCCGGCCGCCGGCCGGGAAACATTTCTGCCAGTGCATGTATGCGCGCGGCATCGTGTAACGGCAGATGCACGGCATACTCTTCGATCGTGCGGCGTGCTGCCGCTTTCTTTTGCCAGTCCTTAATTAATTCTTTGATACGCATCGGCCGATTCCTCGATGAATACATAAATTAATTTTAGATCGCCGCCTAATTGGCCGCGGTGGTCCAAGGGTTTTGTCATAGCTAGAGCCGAACATTATGTTAGAGTAATTCGATCGAGGTCGGTTGGTGAATGGCAACATTCGTTGCTGAAATCGGACAACAATACGCCCTCGCAGACGTTATGGGATCGCTATCGCACATACTTCGAGACGCAAGGCTGCGACTACGCGGCGCTTATGTACTCGTGCTCGTGCTCGGTGTGTTGTTCTCCGGCTTGATCTTCGTTTATAGCGAAGATGTCTTGAATGTCTCCCGTCGTTTGATCGACGCCGAATTACCGGCGCTCAATCGCATCGCCGCACTCAAAGTCGAGATCATGCGCGAGGAGGCGGCGCTCTACGATTTCTACGCTACTGAGGATCACGAGCGCTTCGAGCGCGAGTTCACCGATACGCAGGTGCATGTGTCGCAGCTGATCGATGAGATCGAGCGCCAAGACGCACAACCGCAGTTGGCCAACGTGCGAGCTGATCACGCCGAGCTTGGCCACTACGCGCGCGATCTCGTGACGGCGCTCGATTCGTCGCATCTCGGCTATGCCGAAGCGCACGATATTCTGGCCGGCGCCAGCAGCGTCGTCCGCGAAATCCACGCCGAGCTCGACGTGCTCGCGCGCCTAGTGGAAGGGCGCGTCCGCGACAGTGCCGGTCTCACCGGCATGACGGTGCGCAAAATGACGCACTTGGGCGTGCTCTTCAGTCTCGGCATATTTTTGATCGCTGTATTCGTCGGTCATTACATCGATGTGTACGTGCGCGAGAGCGCTGAGCGCCGCAAGCTGGCGGTGTTCGCCGAACGTAATCCTAATCCGGTCATGCGGCTGGCGCTCAACGGCGACGTCATTTACGCCAACGCCGCCGCCTTGGAATTGGCCCAACGCATGGGCTGGGATTCGGGGCAGGCGTTATTGCCGCTCGATGCCGAGCAGCGGCTGGCGGTGTTGCGTAGCGCCGGCGAGCGTTACGAGGTGTGGCATTACGACCGCGACGACCGCGCGCTCGAATGTGGCATTCACTTTTTGCCCGATCTCAGCATCTTTCACGCGTACGTCACCGACATCACCGATCGACGCTTGAGCGAAGAGAAGTTGGTGCACCAGGCGTATCACCATCCGCTGACCGGTTTACCGAACCGGCGCATGTTTCAAGAAGTGGTGGAGCAGACCTTGCGCGCGCCCGATCGCGGCGCCCAGCGTAGCGCCGTCGTGTTGCTCGACATCGATCGTCTCAAGGTGATCATCGATACGCTTGGGCACGAAGTCGGCGATGAGTTGCTGAAAACGGTAGCGGCGCAGTTGCGCGCGGCGCTGGAAGATTCTCGGGTGCTGTGCCGCGGTGCGACGCTGTATCACCTGGAAGCCGACTCGTTTGCGGTATTCGTGCCGATCATCGCCGGCGAGCAAACGGTAGCGTTGCTGGCGGAGAAGATCGCCTCAGCTTGCAAGCAGGTGTACGTCGATGGTCGCGAATACTCGGTTAGCTTCAGTATCGGTATCGCTAACTTTCCGGAAGACGGTAACGATGCGCTCACCCTGCTGAAAAACGCCGACTCGGCGATGCATGGCGTGAAGCGCCAAGGCGGCGGTGGCTTCCGACTTTATAAGCCGGAGATGAACGCCATGGCGGCACACTGGCTGAACCTCGAAAGTTATTTGCGCCATGCGATCGAACGCAATGAGCTGCGGTTGTTTTATCAGCCGCAGATCGACGTGCGCACCGGCCGCATCGCCGGCTTAGAGGCGCTGTTGCGTTGGCAACATCCGCAGCGTGGCTTGTTGTCGCCGAAGGAGTTCATTACCGTTGCCGAGGATAGCGGTTTAATCAATGAGATCGGCGAGTGGGCACTGCGCACGGCCTGCGCGCAGAATTGTAGCTGGCGTAAGCAGGGAACGATCAGTACTACTGTAGCCGTCAACATTTCCGGTCGGCAATTCCACCAACAGAATCTGGTGGCCATGATCGGCACTTTGCTCGCCGACTCGGGGTTGCCGGCCGATGCCTTGGAAATCGAAATCACCGAAAGTGTCGCGATGCACGATGTCGAGCGCACGGCGCAGACGCTGCGCGAGCTCAAGGAAATGGGCGTGCAGCTGGCAATCGACGACTTCGGTACCGGCTTCTCTTCGCTCGCGTACTTGAAGCGCTTCCCGATCGACAAGCTCAAGATCGACCAATCATTTATTAAGAATGTGACCACCGACGGCACCGATGCCGCGATCGCGCGCGCGGTCGTGAGTCTCGGACACGCGTTGCGGCTTCGGGTCTGTGCCGAGGGCGTGGAGACGCGCGATCAACTGGCGCGCTTGCGTCAATTCGATTGTGACGAAGCGCAAGGCGTGTTTTACAGCCAGCCGGTGCCGCCGGATCAGATCGAACTGCTGTCGCGTGGGCACAAGCGCTTGGCGGGGGCCGGGTCTTAGGTTTTCGGGAGATCGGCAGAAGCCCATGAAAGCCCTTAGCCCGACCCGCCTATAAGCGGGAGAGAAAGCGTATGCAAAACGAGAACAACGATAATTCGTCGATGATCGTCGACTGCGCGCTGTATCGTGACGGTGCGCGCGTCAAGCAACTGACCATCGATGAGATCAGCGAGGCGTTGGCCGACGCTGATGGTGGTTTCGTTTGGCTCGGTCTCTATGAGCCGAGCGAACAGCTGCTGCATGTGGTCAAGGAAGAATTCGGCTTGCACGAGTTGGCGGTCGAGGACGCGCATTCGGCACATCAGCGGCCGAAGCTCGAAATGTATGGCGATTCGTTATTTATGGTGTTGCGTACCTGCCAGTTCGTCAACAACAAGATCGAGTTCGGCGAGACCCACATTTTTGTCGGCAAGAATTATTTGGTCACGGTGCGGCACGGTGCGTCGCAGGCGTACTCGCCGGTACGCGCCCGCTGCGAGTCGAGCCCGGAGCAAATGTGCCGCGGCCCGGGTTACGTGCTCTATGCCGTTGTCGATTTCGTCGTCGACAACTATTTGCCGATCGTGCAAAACCTGGAGGCGCGGCTCGACGAAGTTGACGACGATATTTTTCGTGGCGATACCAAACAGACCAGTCTGAAGCGCATTTACGATCTGAAATGGCAGCTGATGCAGTTACGCAAGGCGGTCGAGCCGCTGCTCGAAGTCTGCGGTCAATTGCTGAATCTGCGCACGCCGCTGATCGCCGACGAGGCGCGGCCGTACTTTCGCGACGTGCTCGACCATGTGCGTCGCGCCAGTGAATCGATTGAAATCATGCGCGACATGGTGAATACGGCGTTGTCGGTGAATGTCGGTCTCATCACCATCCGCCAGAATGAAGTGGTCAAGAGCCTCGCCGGTTGGGGCGCGCTGTTGGCGGTGCCGACGTTGATCTCCAGCATCTACGGCATGAACTTTCATCACATGCCAGAGCTTGAGTGGAAATATGGTTATCCGGTGGTGCTCGGCGGCATCGTGCTCGTATGCAGTCTGTTGTATCGCAAGCTGCGTCGCGCCGGATGGATTTGACGGGAAACTTCTGGTCCGGGGACGGCCCGGACACGCGTCGGCAGCGAGGTTGCCGATTTTACCTATAGTATGGTCGTTATTCGTCGTCCGACCGCCGCCGACCTTGTCGCCGCGCGCGCCAAGCGCGTGGCCGATGTTATCGCCCCCGACCTAAAGATTTTGTTCGTCGGCATCAATCCCGGACTTTACACCGCCGCCGTCGGCCATCACTTCGCTCGTCCCGGTAATCGTTTCTGGCCGGCATTGTTCGCCGCCGGCTACACGCCGCGTCTATTGGCAGCGCACGAACAACGCGAGCTGCTCGATTACGGTTACGGCATCACTAATGTCGTCAGCCGTACGACCGCGGCCGCCGATGAGCTTAGCCGTGCCGAAATCGTCGACGGCGGTCGCCGACTCGAGGCGAAGGTGCGGCGCTACCGCCCCCACATTGTCGCCATCCTCGGACTGACGACTTACCGTACGGCATTCGCCCGGCCGAACGCGCAAGGCGGCCGGCAACAGCAATGTCTCGGCGATGCCGAGCTGTGGGTGTTGTCGAACCCGAGCGGTTTGAACGCGCATTTCCGCCCGGCCGACTTCGCACGGTTATTTCGCGACGTACGGCGAGCGGCTGAAGCGTAGCGCCGGACCACACCCGTTTTTGCCGGCGCCGGCGGTATTGCGGCTGAACCTCGATAACTGCCGCTGCCGCACCTAATATTAGATGCACATCGTGGTTTTTCCGTTGCGGCAGAAAAGGAGACTTACAAAAATGCGCGTTCGCATTATTTCATTGGCCGTTAGCTTGTTGTGCTCGCTGGCGGCGCATGCCGAGATCCACATCGCCGTCGTTGGACCGATGACCGGCCAATATGCGGTCTTCGGCGAGCAAATGCGCCGTGGTATGGAGATGGCGGTGAACGACATCAATGCCAACGGCGGTGTTCTTGGCCAGAAGCTGGTGCTCGAAGTCGGCGATGATGCATGCGATCCGAAGCAGGCGGTGGCGATTGCGAAAGAGGTTGCGGCCAAGAAGGTGGTGTTCGTCAACGGCCATTATTGTTCAGGTTCGTCGATCCCGGCGTCCGATGTCTACAACGATCACGGCGTACTACAAATCTCACCGGCCTCGACCAACCCGAAGTTCACCGAACGTGGTTTAAAAAATATTTTCCGTGTATGCGGACGCGACGATCAGCAAGGCTTGGTGGCCGGCGCCTACATTGCGCAGCACTTCAAGCAAGTGAACGTTGCCATCCTGCATGATGGCGATGCCTACGGCAAAGGCCTGGCTGACGAAACCAAGAAAACCCTGAATAGGCTCGGCAAGAAGGAGACGCTGTACGAAACGATTGCGCCGGGCGAGAAAGATTATTCGGCGATCGTGCGCAAATTGAAGGCGGCGAACATCGGTCTGATTTATTTCGGCGGTTATCACACGGAAGCCGGTTTGATCATTCGCCAAGCGCACAGCCAAGGCCTAAAGGCGGTGCTGATGGCGGGTGACGCATTGATGACGGAAGAGTACTGGGCAATCACCGGTGCGTATGGCGAAGGGACGTTGATGACGTTTAACCCCGATCCGATGCGCAATCCCGCCGCCAAGCCGGTCGCCGAAAAATTTGTGCAGCAGGGTTGGCGGCCGGAGGGCTACACGCTCTATGCCTACGGCGCCACCCAGGCGTGGGCGCAAGCGGCGCAAACGGCCGGCAATGCGAAGGTGACCGACGTTGCCAAAGTCCTCAAAAGCGGCAAGCGCTTCGACACGGTGCTCGGCAAGATTGCGTTCGACGCCAACGGCGATGTGAAAGCGCCGGGGTTCGTCGTGTATGAATGGAAGGGCGGTAAGTACGACTACGTACAGAAATAATATTTCAATGTATCTATGGACTCCACCCGATTTGCAAGAAGAAGATTAACCGCTTACCCCGAGGTTGAAATTGCACGTATCTATTCGGCCTGTTTGTTGAGCGGTTCTCTCGCTCGGGCCAGGATGCAAAGCGCGCACCGGGATCC
>JACQFZ010000060.1 GCA_016199745.1 Gammaproteobacteria bacterium | reverse complement strand
GGATCCCGGTGCGCGCTTTGCATCCTGGCCCGAGCGAGAGAACCGCTCAACAAACAGGCCGAATAGATACGTGCAATTTCAACCTCGGGGTAAGCGGTTAATCTTCTTCTTGCAAATCGGGTGGAGTCCATAGATACATTGTTAGGTTTTCTTTTTTATCCCCTCCCCTGCGTAGCGGGGGGGTAAGGCGGAGTTTTCGTGAGTGTCCAGTGGACACTCGCGCCGCCGAACGGGCGCGCTGAGGTTTGCGCGCACTGGGCGGGAATGTTTAGGGTGGGGGTGGTTGTGGTTGCCGTTGCAGTTACTGTTGTCGTTACAACTGATCCCTCTATGAAAAGGAAACCTCAGCGCCTCCTCCGTACCTTCGGCAACTGCTGACTTCGTAACGACATTTCCATCTCCTGTGGATTACTGCTTGACGCCATTTTGCGGCCGTCAGCTATTCTGGCACCCGATTTTTCCGGAGAGCAATGCGGTGATTACACGGGCCTAGCTCAGGCGACTTGCGGCTAAGGCAGCGCCGATTAGGCCAACGCGCTGATTCATTATTAGATAAACCGGTAGGCTCACCAACAGCGCGCTCATTCGACCTTTGTCGGTAAACGAGCGATTGAAGCTGCCGTCGGCGAACGCCGGCAGAATTTTCGGGCCGATGCCGCCGGCCAAATAAACGCCGCCGGCAGCAAGACAACTGAGCGCGACGTTACCCGCCTGCGCACCATAAATTTTAACGAACAACTGCAGCGCTGCCGCGGCGGTGGCGTCGTTGCTATGCAACGCCGCGGTGGCGATCGCCGCCGGCGGATCGTCGGCGCGCAATAAATCATTGCCCGTCGCTCGATTTCGTGCGCGGAAAAAAGCATACAGGTTGGCGAGCCCCGGTCCGGACAGCACCCGTTCATACGACACGCGGCCATAGCGCTCGCGCAGAAAACACAGCAACTCGACCTGCACTTCGTCAGTCGGCGCGAAATCGACGTGCCCGCCTTCCGTCGGCAATGATTCGTAATGGTCGCCGTGCCACACCAACAAACCCTGGCCAAGGCCGGTACCGGCGCCGATGACGGCGCACGGCGCCTGCGGCCGGCGCTCGCCGGGATGCAACACCATTAAGTCATCGGGCGTCAACGCCTCGATACCGTACCCGACCGCCTGGAAATCGTTGATTAGTCGTACCTGCGGGATTGTCAACGCCTGCGCCAGCTGCGCCGCCTCGACGCTCCACGGCAAATTGGTCACGCGTGCGACTTGGCCGTTCGGGGTCGAAAGAATCGGTCCAGCGATGCCAAAACAGGCGGCGGCAGGCGCTGTCGCCGCTGCCGGCGACTGCAGGAATTCACGGACAATCGGCAATAAACCGTCGTACGCCGCACTTTCGAAGCGTTGCTCAGCGATCGGCCGATAACCGCTGCGCTCGATCTCTGCAAGCTGCAGCAACACTTTGGTCCCACCGATGTCGCCGGCCAATACGCGCACGTCCACCTCACACGTAATTATTTTTGAATGATGCCGGCACCATCGTTATACTTGCAACCCGCGCCGAAGTGGCGGAACTGGTAGACGCGCCAGACTCAAAATCTGGTGGTGGTGACACCGTGTCGGTTCGATTCCGACCTTCGGTACCAACAGAAACAACAGGTTGTCAACCTGTTCGAGGTTAACGCCTACCCCTCCTCGCTGAGAAAATGGAATTGCTCCATTTTTGCTCCAACGAGGCGGGGGTCGTGGCGACAATCAAGAAGCGGGGGCAGTACTACCACGTGCGCGTTCGTGTGCGTGTGCGTGGCTATCCAACCATTTGCCGGAGCTTCAACACGCACGCAGACGCAACCGCGTGGGCGCGGCGCACCGAGACCGAGATCGATCGCGGCGAGTGGCGTGACCGCACGGAGGCGGAGCGCACTACCGTGAGGAAGGCGCTCGATAAATACGTTCAAGAAGTCAGTCCCACCAAGAAAGGCAAAGGCTGCGCCAACGAGACGAGCAAGGCCGAAGTCATCAAACGGTATCCCATCAGCAAGCTGTCGCTGGCGCGTGTGCGTGGCGCCGATGTCGCGAGCTACCGTAACAAGCGCCTCAAAGAGCGATGCCGTCGCAATACCGTACGCCTGGAGCTGGTGCTACTCTCCCATCTCTTCACCATCGCCCGCACGGAATGGAGCATGCCGCTCACGAATCCCGTCGCCGAAATCCGCAGACCGTCGGTCAAGCTAGACAAGCGCAAGCGGCGGCTGCGACCCGGCGAGGAGGATTACCTACTCCTGCGGCTTCGCGCTTCGCGCGCGAAATACTTGGAGGAAATCGTCAAGCTCGCGTTGGAGACCGCGATGCGCCGCTCGGAGCTACTAATGCTTCGCTGGGAGCACATCGACATACAGCAGCGCACGGCGCACTTACCGGACACTAAGAACGGCGAACCCCGCACCGTGCCACTCTCGACGAGCGCCGTGGCGATACTGAAATCGCTCCCGCGACAACTGGACGGGAGTGTCTTCGGCGCGCGCGATCCAACCAACGTATCGCAGACGTTTCACGCCGCGGTGCTAGCGGCACGTTCGGACTACGAGCGAAACTGCGATAAACACGGCATCAAACCAGATACCAAATTCCTGACTGACCTGCATTTCCATGACCTGCGGCATGAAGGAACCTCAAGGCTCTTTGAACGGGGGCTCGATGTGACGGAAGTGGCGGCCATTACCGGGCATAAGACGCTACAGCAGCTGAAGGACTATACGCATTTACCGGCGCAGAATTTGGCGAAGAAACTGGCGTAATAGCGGCCTAAATATGCAATTTTTATAATATATACTATAGTATATATTAAGTAATTCTTGGAGGGCCATCATGTCCAAAACGCGCATTGCCAAATTATTTAAAAATGGGGCGAGCCAGGCGGTTCGTCTTCCGGCGGAATTTCGCTTCGACGGTGACGAGGTATACGCCACTCGTGACGAGGTGACCGGTGACGTCGTGCTGTCGGCGCACCCGGGCACAAAAACCTGGGCGGACTTCTTCGCGCTGGTTCATTCGATCGATGTGCCGGATGACTTCATGGCCGAGCGCCCGATGAATGTTGTCCCGGCGGAACGCAACTTGTTTAGCGAAGCAGATTGATGAGCACGCTCTACATGTTGGACACCGACATCTCGAGCTACCTCATCAAAGGACGCTCGCCAGCGATCGAGGCCAAACTCACCTCGATTATGCCGTCGATGGTGTCGGTATCGGTGATGACGCGTGCCGAATTGATGTACGGTTTGAAGCGTCTGGCCGCTGATCATCGATTGCAAATCGCGGTACGTACTTTTTTGGACATCGTTCGGGTGCTCCCGTGGAATGCGGAAGCGGCGGACTACTACGCCGATATCCGCCATCAACTGGTCACGAAGGGTCGCCCGATTGGCGAACTCGATATGATGATCGCGGCGCACGCACTGGCGGCCAATGCCGTGCTCGTCACCAACAACCATCAGCATTATGCCCAGATCGATGCGCCGCTGGTTCTAGAGAATTGGGAATAGCGCGAGGCGAGCGGTAAAGTAAGAGACGTCCGGGCGATAAGGTATACAACGCGCGCCGTTCGACCAGTTGGACGCCCTTCAGCGGTTCCGGCACCACATAGACGCCGACGAGACCTCCGAGATCACTGCCGTTTTCAAGCGGCAGATCCGCGACTGCTCCCGTTGCCAGCGATGCGCTCAACTTGACCGGGTCCTTACGTAGCTCAGCGATGACGACATGCGCATGCCGCTTCAACCATGAGCTAAAGGCGTCGTGACCAGATGCCAGTGCTGGATCGTCATCGAACACAACAGGGGCCGGCGCCGCAGGCGCGTCGATCGCTGGCAGCGTTCCGATGAAGCTCGAAACGCTTAGTAACTGGCTCTGGGGCAACCAACCGCCGCATCCCGCCAACAGCGCCGTCATGGCTTCCGCGCTGGGTGGTCGCTCAAGGAACGCTGACCGAACCTCGTCGAAACGTGCGACGCCCAGCGGTTGTCGTTTGCTGCGCTGCAGATCGTGGAGGAACCGTGCCCAATTGCGGTGAAGACTCTCCGTCGCTTGATACACCAAATTAAGCCCGCGACGCAGCGATGCATGAGAAAGACCGGCGCTTGGATTCTGCTCCGAGAAGCGCGCGAAAGCGTCCCGCACGTCCTGGGTATTCAATAGCTGCAGAGCCGTGAGGGCAGCTTGCAGCGCTCGATCGAGCATGGTGGTGAAATGCGAACGCCGTTGCTCATACTACTCTGCCATAGTCCGTATCGACGGACTCTCGCGAATGGCAATCAGCTGTTCGTTAAAGAGGCGCAACGAAACGAGTATTTCCTGGCACAGCAGCGGGACATCATCGAAGAGGCCGCTATGTAGCGCCCGTGCCAGCATCTCTACATGCTTGTCTTCATACAGCCAATCGCGCCGATGGCGCAGGACGTTAACGAGATATTTGCAATATTATTAAAGTATCAAAAAGCGGCTGGTCGCAAATTAGCGCGTCGCGGCGACGTATTTTATAGAGCGTCCACAGGGTCAGGTTCGACGCGAAAGCACGTCGGCCGACCGAATATGCTGACGCCGCATCAGAGTACGTTGCGGCTCCGCAGGTAATTCTCCGGTTTAATTAGCTTTCGTCGGTAGCGGCAGGTTGTTACCATCCTCCATCGCCACATCGCTCTTCCGAACAAATCAAACAACCGGACGATTCTGAAAGGAGAATCGCATGAACCGACAACCCTCTGGTTTAAACCAAGGCGCGTTGCTGATGCTGATCGCAAGTCTTGCGTTCATCGGCTACGCACTCGCGTTTTTGTTCCGTAACTTTACCAGCAGCGGTTTCGAGCTGGGCGTGGACACGCTCAACGGCGTCACCCGGGACCAACTGAACGCCCTTAATCCGGCGATCGTGCATTACATCGGACACCTGCATGTGGCGACGGCGGGATTCATCGCTGCCACCGGCATTGCCGTCGCCGCGCTGTCTTGGTTCGGTGTCCGCCGTGGGACATGGTGGGCGTGGATTGCTGCTGTGGCGTCGCCGGTCGTGGGTCTGACGATAGCCCTGCCCTATCATTACACCGGGACCTTCGCATTCAATTGGGTAGCGCACTTGGGTCCCATCTATGTCGCCACGCTGGTGTTCGTGGTCGGCGCACTGCTCGCCCTGCGCGCGATGGTAAGATCGACTTGAGGCAGCCGATTCGCTTTTCAGTACAGTAGGCGTTCAGGCTCGTGTAGTAATCTCCAAACGCCACCACTCGCGGCCGGCATGCGGAATCGCCGGCCGCGCTAATCAAGACGTTCAGTGGGCTGGTATCTGTGCGCTCTGGCCAGCGCGGGGCTTAGGCGTCGCCGCTACCATGCGCCGGCATTCCTCGGCGCAACGGCGGCAGGCGGCGGCGCACTGTTGGCAATGCTCCATCGAGTACTTGGGGCACTCCTCGCCGCACATTTCGCAAACTTGCGCGCACACCTCACAAATGACCCTCGCCAACTCGCTGTCACGCGCCATATACCCGCTTGCCAGCCGGCAAATCTGCGCGCAATCCATATATATTAGGGTCACCCTCACGGATTTTTTACCGGGCGGGTGGCTGTTTGATCGAAAGGATTGCTAGAATCCATATATGAAGTTGCGTCGCGCCGTTCACCGGTTCTCCCTCTGGGGTACCTTCCTCGCGTTGCTGTTCACACAGCTCGCGATGGCGTCGTATGCTTGTCCTAACATAACGCCGACCACGGTCTCTCCCGACGCGGGGATGATGGCCGATTGCGGCAATCTGCCGGATAAAGGTCAACCGAATCTCTGCAAAGCGCATCACGACACGCGAGCGCAACTCAACGATCAACAATCGCCGTTGCCGCCGCTCGCCAGCTTCGCGATGGTGGCGATTTACCTACTGCCATCGCTGATCGACGTCTCGAATGAAGCGAACGCGCATTTAGATTCATATCGTCTCACCCGCCTCGAACCCGACGGCTCACCGCCCTTGTTCCTGCAGGTTCTTCGGATTTAGATCGTACGCACGCCGCGCCCTTCCCGGGCGTTCCTGGTAGTTTTGCGTTGATCTAATTCGGAGAGCGATTTCGTGCCCAAATTTTTTTCGTTTCAAAGCGCACCCCTGCGGGTGATGCTGTCGTCCGCCCTGCTGGGATTCAGCTTAAATATAACCCCCGCATTTGCCGGGCTGTCGTTCAGCGAGGCGCTCACTGCCGCCGAAGCGAATGCACCGGAGCTCGCCGGGCGCAGGCACGCCATCGTCGGCGCCGAGAGCGCGCGCCGCGCGGCCGATAGCCTGCCAGACCCACGACTCGTTCTCGGCCTCGATAACGTTCCGGTCGACGGTCCCGATCGCGGCAGCCTCGATAACGATTTCATGACGATGCGCCGCATCGGCTTCATGCAGGACGTGCCGAACTCGGCAAAACGCCAGGCGCGCGCCGACGTGGCCACGGCCACAGCCGATCGCACGCGCGCGGAACTCGCGGTCGAGCGCGTCATGGTGCGCCGTGACGTCGCACTTGCATGGATCACGCGTTACTACCTCGAGCGTCAGTTGGCGCTGTTCGATGAGCTCGAGCGCGAAAACAATTTATTAACCTCGACCGCGCGCGCGCAAATCTCCAGTGGTCAAGGCATGCCGGCCGACAGCACGATGGCGCGGCAGGAAGTAGCGCTGTTGGCCGACCGACGCGACGATCTCACCCGTGACGTCGCGCGCGCCAAGGCCGCGCTCGTGCGCTTTATCGGCGAGCGCGCCAACGATGCACTCGTCGGTGCGCCGCCGGCGCTGAGCGTCGACGCGGCGAATCTGCGCGCGCACCTGCATAACCACCCGGAGCTGGCGGTTTACCAACCGATGGCGGAGCAGGCGGCGGCCGACACGCGCGAGGCCGAGGCATCGCGGCGACCGGACTGGGGTGTCGAGCTCGCCTATCAACAGCGCGGCCCGGAGTTCAGCAACATGGTGTCGCTGCAATTCAGTTTCGATCTGCCGCTGTTTAGCGGCAGCCGCCAAGACCCACGCATCGCCGCGAAACTTCAAGAAGAACAGCGGATCGCGTCCGAACGCGAGGCGATGCAGCGCAAACACATCGAAGAGCTCGACGGCTTGCTCGCCGACTACACCGCACTGTCGCAAAAACTCGCGCGCACGCGCGAGACGCTGTTGCCGCTGGCGCACGAGAAGGTCGAGCTGATGCTCGCTAGCTATCGCGCCGGCAAAACCAATTTGACGCAGACGCTGACGGCCCGCCGGGAATCGGTCGAGACCCAGCTCAAAGCCATCGCGCTTGAGGCCGAGCTCGCCACGGCGTCGGCCAAGCTCATCTACTTCTACGGAGAAAACCGCCAATGAGCCAGAAAACGTTTCGAGGCGTATTGCTCGCGACGGCGCTCGCCGCCGTCGCTAGCGGCGGATACTGGATCGGAAAATCCAACCTGCAACCCGGCGACGCGGCGGCACCGGTGGCCGCTGCCGCCGAAACCGGCAAAGCGCCGGCGGGCGAACGCAACACGCTCTATTGGTACGATCCGATGTATCCGCAACAACATTTCGATAAGCCCGGCAAATCGCCGTTCATGGATATGGCGCTGGTGCCGAAGTACGCCGACGATGACGGCGGCGGTGCTGGCATCAAGATTGATCCGGTATTGGCGCAGAACCTCGGCGTGCGTTATGCCACCGTCGAAAGCGGTCGCCTCGATCCGACGATCGAAGCGGTAGCGAGCGTCGGCTTCAACGAACGCGACGTCGCCATCATCCAGGCACGCACGGCCGGCTTCGTCGAACGTGTTTATGCGCGTGCTCCGGGCGACGTGGTCGCCACCGGCGCGGCGCTCGCCGACGTGCTTGTTCCGGAATGGGCGTCGGCACAAAGCGAATACCTGGCACTGCGCGCGGCCGGCGAGAAGACGCTGGTGGCCGCTACGCGCGAGCGCTTGAAGCTGCTCGGCATGCCGAGCGACTTGATCGAGCGCGTCGAGCGCACGCACAAACCGAGTCCGGTAATCACGATCACCACGCCGATCGCCGGCGTGATCCAAACCCTCGACGTGCGCGCCGGCATGACCGTATCGACCGGCATGACGCTCGCGCGTGTGAACGGGTTGTCGACGGTGTGGCTCGAAGCCGCGGTACCGGAAGCGCAAGCCGGCGGGCTTGCGCCCGGCGCCGCCGTGGAGGCGCGACTGCCGGCGCTATCGGGTGAAGTGTTCAAGGGCAAGGTCGCAGCGATCTTGCCGCAAGCCAACACCGACACGCGCACGTTGCGCGTGCGCGCGGAAATTCCGAATCCGCAAGACCGCTTGCGGCCGGGTCTGTTTGCGCAGATGCGGATCGTGACAAACGCCGCGGCGGACGTGCTCTTGATCCCGAGCGAAGCCGTCATTCGCACGGGCAAGCGCACGCTTGCGATCGTGGCCGATGACAACCATCGATTTCAGTCGGTGGAGATAGAAGCCGGCGCGGATGCCGGCGGCAAGACCGTGGTGCTGAAGGGCCTCACCGCTGGACAGAAGATCGTGGTCTCGGGCCAATTCCTGATCGACTCGGAGGCAAGCCTCAAAGGGGTGCTCGGGCGCATGCAGCCGGATGCCGCGCCAGCGGCCGACGCGCCGTTGCACGAAGCCGAAGGCAAGGTGGTGTCGTTCAGCGCGGACGAGATCACGCTGGCGCACGGCCCGGTGCCAACCATGAATTGGGGCGCGATGACCATGCCCTTCAAGCTGCGCGATCCGACGATCGCCAAGGAGCTTAAGGCCGGTGACCGCGTGAAGTTCGCGTTCCGCCAAAACGGCGATGTCTTCGTGGTCGAGCGCTTGGAGCGAGTCGGAGACGCGTCATGATCGAACGGCTCATTCAGTGGTCGGTCGCCAATCGCTTTTTGGTGTTGCTCGCAACGCTGTTCGTCGCGGCCGCCGGCCTTTGGGCGGTGAGCACGACGCCGCTCGATGCCCTGCCCGACCTGTCGGACGTGCAGGTCATCATCCGCACGAGCTATCCGGGGCAAGCGCCGCAGATCGTCGAGAACCAAATCACCTACCCGCTCGCCAACACCATGCTGTCGGTGCCGGGCGCGAAGACCGTGCGCGGCTTTTCGTTCTTCGGCGATTCATTCGTGTACGTGCTGTTCGAAGACGGCACCGATCTCTATTGGGCGCGCTCGCGCGTGCTCGAATATTTGAATCAAGTCCAGGGACGTTTGCCGGCGAGTGCGAAGGCGTCGCTCGGTCCGGACGCGACCGGCGTCGGTTGGATCTTCGAGTACGCGCTGATCGATCGCACCGGTCAGCACGATCTCGCGCAACTACGCGCGCTACAGGATTGGTTTCTGCGTTTTGAGCTGAAGGGTCTAGCGAACGTGGCGGAAGTCGCGTCGGTCGGCGGAATGGTGAAGCAATACCAGGTGTTGCTCGATCCGGCAAAGTTGGTGGCGTATCGCATCCCGCACTCTAAGGTAATTCAGGCGATCCGCATGGCCAACCAGGAAACCGGCGGCTCGGTGCTGGAGTTCGCGGAGGCGGAATACATGGTGCGGGCCACGGGCTACCTGACCTCGCTCGATGATTTTCGCGCGATTCCGCTCGGCGTCGCCGCTGGCGGCGTGCCGGTGAAGCTCGGTGACGTAGCGACGATTCAGGTGGGACCGGAGATGCGCCGCGGCATTACCGAGCTCAACGGCGAGGGCGAGGTGGCGGGCGGCGTGGTGATTCTGCGCTCCGGCAAAAACGCGCGTTCGACCATCGCCGCGGTAAAGGTCAAGCTCGCCGATCTGCAAAAGAGTCTGCCGCAAGGCGTCGAGATCGTCCCCACCTACGACCGCTCGCAACTCATCGATCGCGCCGTCGATAACTTGAAACACAAGCTGATCGAAGAGTTCATCGTCGTCGCCGTCGTGTGTGCGTTGTTTCTCTGGCATTTGCGCTCGGCGCTGGTGGCGATCATCTCGCTGCCGCTCGGCGTGCTGATCGCGTTCATGGTCATGCGCTATCAGGGCATCAACGCCAACATCATGTCGCTCGGCGGTATCGCCATCGCCATCGGCGCCATGGTCGATGCCGCCGTGGTAATGATCGAGAATGCGCACAAAAAGCTCGAGGCCTGGGCGCACGCCCATCCTGGGCAAGAGCTCAAAGGCGAGACGCGCTGGCACGTGCTGACCGACGCCGCCGTCGAAGTCGGTCCGGCGCTGTTCTTCAGTCTGCTCATCATCACGTTGTCGTTCATTCCGGTGTTCACGCTGGAAGCGCAAGAGGGCCGTTTGTTCGGCCCGCTCGCGTTCACCAAGACGTATGCGATGGCCGGTGCGGCGGTGTTATCGATCACATTGATTCCGGTGCTCATGGGCTACTGGATACGTGGGAAGATTCCGGATGAAACGAAAAATCCGTTGAATCGTTGGTTGATCGCCGCGTATCGCCCGGTGCTGGAAGCTGTGTTGCGCCGGCCGAAGCTCACACTCGCGATCGCCGCCGTGCTGTTCGCCACCGTCGTCTGGCCGCTCGCGCGCTTGGGCGGCGAGTTCATGCCGCCGCTCGATGAAGGCGACCTGCTGTATATGCCTTCTGCTCTGCCGGGCCTGTCGGCGCAGAAAGCATCCGAGCTGTTACAGCTCACCGATCGCGCGATCAAGACCGTGCCCGAAGTCGCGAGCGTCTTCGGCAAGGCCGGCCGCGCCGAGACCGCGACCGATCCGGCGCCGCTCGAGATGTTCGAGACCACGATCCAGTTCAAGCCGCGCGATCAATGGCGCGCCGGCATGACGCCGGAGAAGTTGGTCGATGAGCTTGATCGCGTGGTCAAGGTACCGGGGCTCACCAACATCTGGATCCCGCCGATTCGCAATCGCATCGATATGCTGGCGACCGGCATCAAGAGTCCGATCGGCGTCAAAGTCGCGGGCACCGATCTCGCGGCGATCGATCGAGTGACGCAGCAAGTGGAACGTGTCGCGAAAAATGTACCCGGCGTCAGCTCGGCGCTCGCCGAACGGTTAACCGGCGGGCGCTACATCGACGTCAAGATCGATCGTCAAGCGGCCGCGCGTTACGGGCTCAACATCGCCGACGTACAATCGGTGGTCGCGTCGGCCGTCGGCGGCGAAACCATCGGCGAGACCGTCGAGGGTCTCGCGCGTTTCCCGATCAACACTCGCTACCCGCGCGAGCTGCGCGATTCGCTCGACAGCCTGAAGGCGCTGCCGATCCTCACCGAGATGGGACAGCAGATCACGCTCGGCACGGTCGCGGCGATCGACGTCTCGGAAGGTCCACCGATGCTGAAGAGCGAGAATGCGCGTCCATCAGGTTGGGTATACGTCGACGTGCGCGGACGCGATCTGGCGTCGGTTGCCGCCGATCTGCGCGCCGCCGTGACGCGCGACGTCAAGCTCGATCCGGGCATGAGCCTCGCCTACTCCGGCCAGTTCGAGTTTCTGGAGCGCGCCAACGCGCGCCTGAAGCTGGTGGTGCCGGCGACGCTCGTCATTATCTTCGTGCTGCTGTATCTCACGTTCCGGCATTTCGATGAGGCGTTCCTGTTGATGGCGACGCTGCCGTTTGCACTCACCGGCGGCATTTGGTTTTTGTATCTACAAAATTTCAATCTCTCGATCGCAACCGGCGTCGGCTTCATCGCGCTCGCCGGCGTCGCCGCGGAGTTCGGCGTGGTCATGCTGCTTTATCTGAAACAGGCGGCGGCCGATCGACAGGAACGCGGTCTCGACCTCACCGCCGATGTGCTCGACGACGCCATTCGCGAAGGCGCGGTGCTGCGCGTGCGCCCGAAGGCGATGACGGTCGCGGTGATCCTCGCGGGCCTGTTGCCGATCTTGTGGGGCAGCGGCACCGGTTCGGAGGTCATGAGTCGCATTGCCGCGCCGATGGTCGGCGGCATGGTAACCGCGCCGCTGTTGTCGATGTTGGTAATTCCAGCGGCGTACAAGTTACTGCGGCAACGGCGTCGGGGATCGGTCGCGGCAAAGAGCACCGCGATGCGTGAGCCGATAAGGGCAACCGAGGAATCGACCGAGGAGGCATAACTTATGAAAACCAAACTCCACCCGCTCAACATCACACTCGCCGTCATCGTCGCGTTGTTAGCCGCGACGGTGTGGTATCTCGCCCGCCAGATCGCGTCTCGTCCGACTGGGATCAGTTAGTATAACTCGCTTCGATTCCACTCCGAGCTTCATCCTTCCTTACGAATCTCATTGTCCCTGACACCGGGACAAACATTTTCGTAAAGCCCTATTTATCGCAAATAGCGCGACGGGTACGTTCACGCGTCGATTCGGCGAATAGCAGCTCCCGGATCGACTCGACCCGAAACTAAAAGGAAAGGAGAAGACCATGCAAATCACAACGAGGTCCACGATGAACGTAACCTGGCAACGCCTCGGCGTTGCCTTCAGCACCGCCATTGCCATCGCGTCCACCATCGCCCTGGTACCCACTCAAGCACTGGCACAGACGACAGAAACCTCGACCGCTGAGCACTCACGCCGTGATCAAGGTCACGCGCAATCGTGCAAGAGTTTCAAAGCCTGGATGGGAGGGGGCAAAATCAACATCGTCGACTTTACCGCGCTAACGGGCGGCGAGTCGTCGCCGTTCAGGTTTCGGCTCAAGTACGACAGTTTCGAACCGGTCGCGGCGGATGGTTTTTTCGGGCGGATCACCAAAGGTCAGTTGACCTTTTCCTATCCGCGCCAAAACAATCCGGAGCTACCGTACGTGAAGACCGATCCCTACCCCGCCATGTATTTCCACGGGCCGGCCTTCGGCGAACAAGTCGATTACCAAGCGCGCGAAATCGGCTGTAATCTTTTTGAAGTGCACTGGAAAGAAACGCATAAGGGCGACACAGTGACACATGTCCAAGACTTCAACCGGCAGCAGGTCTGTACCAACATCACCAACATCAATCGCGCGCCGATCCCTGCGGAATTCGATCCGTTCGACATTAACGTGCAGATGAACAACACCGCGCTGTTCCCGGATGGAAGTCCGGTGGCGAAAGACAGCTTTGCATGGTTCCCCTTGTGCGGAACGATGTCGCAGAGTCTCGGGAGCGACGCGGTCTGGGAGAACAAGCTGCATTACTTGGTGTACGTGGCACCTTGAGTTCTGGCTAGCGCATGATCAGGCCGTGATCGCGACACTCTCAACTGACGCGCCGGCGTCGTTGCAGTAAGCAGTTGCGGTGCAGGGGTAACAACAGGGCAGGCCAAAGTAGCCTGCCCGCCTTCGTGACAAGTGTCCGCTATAGAACCGCTTGGCGTCATCTATTTACCACCCCACATGCTCGCCTCATGTAAGCGGCTCACATTCGCAGTACATGACGCAAAAATCCTTGATGGTGTTCCGGTTTACGAAAAAAAATTTTTGGACGACATATCGGCGGGCTCATCAGAGCGGTCGGTGGTAGGATCGCCGGAAATTCTCCGGCCAGGACTGCTATCAACTAAGCGGTAGCTACCGCGGCCTTGACGTTTGACGCTGTAGAGCGCGCTATCGGCCAACCCCAATAACCGTTCCGCCGTTACCGCAAACATCGCTTCCATATAGGCAATGCCAATGCTTGCGCTGATTACGATCGACGTCGAGCCGATGTCAATGGGATCACGCAAGGCATACGTTATTTTCAGTGCAATCACTTCGGCATCGCTTCGTTGGTACACCGTGCCGAGAAGGATAGCGAATTCGTCGCCTGCCAGACGTCCAACCGTGTCTGATGCACGCAGGCAAACCTGAAGGCGCTTGGCGAATTCGCGAAGAAGGATGTCGCCGGCGGCGTGGCCGTAGTTATCATTGACACTTTTGAACCGATCGATGTCGATATACATGAGAGCGACGTCGGTACGGTTGCGTGCCGCTAATTTAATGGCGCTATTGAGTCGATCGAAAAATAGCGCGCGATTGGGTAGCTCTGTTAACGGATCGAACTGGGCGAGCCGTTGCAGACGTTCTTGTGCAAGTCGGCGGTCGGTAATATCGCGCATCGTGACCGCAAGATTATCACCGAAGTGCACCACTTGATGGGCATACCAAACAGTGCCTTTGTTGACGATCGTCACGAAAAATTCGTTCACTAACGGAGCACCGGCACTCATCACCCGGACATATTCAGCAAAATTACGCGACAGCAATTCCGCGCCGACCAATCTCTTAATTCCTCTTCCTAACAGTTGCCCGCGCTCGCGGGTCAAAAGTCTTTCGCTCTGCCCGTTTAGATAAGCCAGGCGAAAATCAACCACCGATCCAGCGGCACTGCGTACAGTTTCTAGGATGAAAAACGCATCTAGATTGCTTTCGGTCGCCGCCACAAAACGCGCTTCGTTCGCTTGCGCCTGCCGGCGCGCACTGACTAACGCTTCGGCAAGTGGACGAAGGCGCGACCGCACGAACCAAGCGCCGATCATAACGAGTAGGCCCAAAAACGGCAGCGCTAACTGAAACTGCTCACGAATCGGTGCGAATAGCTCGGTCATATCCATTTTGATGAGCATGCCCAATCCGGTATTTCCTATCGGTGCATGCGCCACTAATACGCGTGTGCCGCGAAAATCGATTGCCTGCCGTACGCTCACCTGGTTGTTCAGCGCGTAAAAAATGGGAAGCGGTTGCCCATTTATCGACAACGGCATCCGAAAGACCTCACGCCGTGAACGCTGCGGGAAGCAGGCGGCGCCGTTACCTTCACTCGCACATACCGCCATGTCGCCGGTCTTACCCCAACTGTCGATGTCTTTCACCAATGCCGTCAAACGCGGCAACTGTTGTTCAGTCAGTACACGTCCGACCGTTCGGTTTGCCCGATCGCGTACGGATACTTCAACGATTAAGTAATAGCCGTCGCGCCATGCGAGTTTGACCGGGTAGGAATAGGCGCTGCGCACTGCCACCTCGAGTGTGGGTGGACCGCGAAACGAACCGTCGCGTACTGTCACGTGTTCGTTGCTCTCGAACACCACTACCGAGAATCCGTTTCCGAGCAGTTGGTTGCCAATCGCATCCAACGCGGTTCTGGCGGCAGCATTGCCCCGGTTCTCTGTCAGCGCTGCCAGATGCTCGGAAATACTAACGTTCGTACTCGCGAGCACGGCTCTTTCCGTGCGCAGCTGAATCATACTGTCGAAAAATTCTCGCCGATCGCGCAACGTCCGCGACAGTTGCTCGGCAATAGATTGTTCGAAGCGATGCTGTAAGAACGCAAAACAGACAAGACCGGCAATTACTACGACGACGCTCAATATGATGGAAGCTATTAACTGAATTTGCTTTACCTCATCGTTCTCGAAAAGGTATCGCTGCCCCGGGTATCGAAGATTCCACAGTCCTGCACCTAATGCGATTATCGCCACTGCCGTATGCGCCGCCATTCGGCCAGCACCCGCCCAGCTGTAAAGAAAATCCAAGCGAAGCGCATAACCGGCCAATGAAAATCCGCCGATGACAATCACAACGCTGGTCAGTACTCGCAGGACGATGGTTTTGTGCCTTCCATGCAGGCGATCGATCGCAATGAGTGCCAGCGCGAAGCAAAGCAACGCAACAGCGGTGTTCGATGCCATTCGTCCAGGATGTGGATAGCCGGTATCAAAGCGCCGATGTAGCTCGGGAAAATCGATACCGAGCGACAGACCGGATGTTAGTTCGACGAGAACCGCAACAGCCGTCAGCGCTAGCAGACAACCACAGAGCGTGCGGATCAACGGACGCCGAGCCAAAGGCGCTTTCGCGCTGGCTATCAATGCACTGCCGCCAACGATCAGGCATAGCGCGGTACTGAGCACCATAACCGTCCATTGCGGACGAATACGCACGAGTTCAGGAATACCGAACGACCAGCCCAGCAGGGTGCTGGCTCCGAGTACAGCAACGACGACACCAAAAATGGCGCTGATAGAAGCCGTTGGGGCTAAAGACATACGGTTCAATGTCAATCTCCTTTTCGCTGCGCTCCTTTGTGCCGCCTTTGTTCTTCTTATGAATCTGTCAGACTACTCGCCTTACCCTTCAGCAACCGACCTATTGTCGCGGTCATCTATTTAGCCAGCGAACTCCAGGACGTGTTATATCCGTTGTAATAGTATGCTCAGTCTCACTTAGATTTACACTCATTAGTTGGATGGCGACTTGATCTGGATCAATCTTTCTCGACTCCCGTCGGAAGGCAACCGGAGACACCGCAGAAGCCCATAATCGACCTCGCGTCCTACAAGCTTGAGCTGCAGCCACCGAAAAGCTTCGAGTATTCACTGGACCTGATAAACGGCACGACGTTTAGCGAAACATTCCGACGTGCGGCAAATTTGTCGCACGCGACTTTGGACGTTCTGGGTTTTTCTGAAGATTGAGATTAGGGGCAACACGACCACAAGCGCAGCAAGTAGATAGCAAAAGGGCTGCGGTAATGCAGCCCTTTTGCTTTTGTGCGTCTCGGGCTTCGCCGCAATCGCGAAGCGTCATTCAATCATATCAACTCATGTCGCCCCAGCGATGTCTGCCGTCACCACCGTCGTTGGTGCAGATACCGGCACGAGCGCACTACTATTCGCGGCGACAGCACTGTACAGCGCGATCAACTCTTCGTTGAGCCGCTCGCTATCGTATTCGCGCTCGACTCGAGCGCGCGCAGCGCGGCCCATCACCACACCCAGCTGGGGATGGTCGATCAAGGTAATCAACCGTTCGCTCAACTGGATCACATCGCGCTCGGGCACCAGAAAACCCGAGACCCCGTCTTCGACCAACTCCGGGATACCACCATGGACCGTGCTAATCACCGGTACGCCAAAAGCCATTGCCTCTTTCACGGCGTTAGGAATACCTTCCTCGTCGCCGTCGATCGCGGTAACACTCGGCGCCAACAGAACATGCGCCGTTTGCAGGCATTGCAACGCCTGCTCGTGCGGCAACCATCCGCGCAATTGGACATGCGCCTTTATTCCGTAGCGTTGCGTCAATTGCGTCAGCTCGTCGCGCAGCGGGCCGTCGCCAATAATGGTATATGAGATCGCGCGCCCAGAGGCGCGCACCAACGCCACCGCCTCGATGGCATAGAGTAACCCCTTCTTCTCGACCAGCCGCGCGACCGTGACCGCATGCACGACGTTAGCGGTCGAACGTCGCTCGGCGTAAGGCAAGTCACGCACACGAATGCCGGAGTGATGCACCTGCACCTTGGCCGGATCGCAGCCGGCCTTCACTAACCTCGTCGCCAGTGCCGCACTCACCGGAAAAAAAAGCGCGCCGGCATTAAACAATTCGCGGTATCCCGCATGCTCTTGCCATGCGCGCTTGCCAACGTCATAACCGCGGAACGAGGTGACTAGTGCCCCGCTAATGGCACCGACCTCGATCAAGCGCGACGCGAACGATCCATAAACGCCGAACTGCGCGTGAATCACGTCATATCGCTTCGATCCCAACCGATGCAACCGCAACGCAGCGTAGAGCAGCCGCAACGATCCAGCACGCCCTGTTTTCATGACAAGGCGCAAGACCCGCAATAGATAACGCGGCGCACGCATGCCAACCACAAGCGCCAATCCGACGGTCTCCAGTAAGCCGACCAGCCGATTCGGTGACGCGCACAGACGTTGCCGACGCTGCAACAATCCTGAACGCGCAACCGCGACCGGTATCGGATCGTCTGTCGGCATGCAGGTGGTGTAGATATCGACATCGTGCCCGCGTGCGGCGACACCGACGATTTGATTGACGATGAAGGTTTCCGAAGGAGCCGGAAAGGTACCGACAAGATAAGCGATCCGCAGACGCCGTGCGGGTACGTTAACCATTTTGTTTGCGTCTCCCATCATCGTTGCTTGCTGTTAGCGGGTTCGGCGATGTATTTCTGTT
The DNA here is from genome assembly GCA_016199745.1 of Gammaproteobacteria bacterium. Lineage (NCBI taxonomy): Bacteria > Pseudomonadati > Pseudomonadota > Gammaproteobacteria > Gammaproteobacteria bacterium. The sequence goes on along the minus strand of JACQFZ010000060.1, from coordinate 27,620 downwards.
AAAAACTGCGCATTTCTCATTGCCCTTAGGCTGCCACACCGATGCCGCGCGGTGGGTCTATCGCGACGGCGCTCGCGTGTCGCTCCAACCAAAGACCGAGCGTTAATAAATTCCAGGCAAGATAATTACGCTGCGACACGATCGATGTGGGGATATGCGGCAACAATTGCCGTAACGCCGATCCCGGGGCAAATATGCGGGCCTGCAGCGCTTGCATATCCGGTCGACCGAGCCATTCGCGGTACGGCGCGGCGAAGCCTTGCTTCTTGCGATTGTGCAACGCCGGCGGCCAGTAGCGCTGCAATGCCGTCTTGAACAACACTTTCGTGTGCGCCGACTTCACTTTCAGCTCCGCCGGCAACGACAGTGCGAACTCGACGACATCGCGATCGAGAAACGGCGCCCGCGTTTCGAGCCCGTGCGCCATTGCCGCACGATCGACCTTGACCAGAATATCGCCCGGTAAAAAACATGATAGATCGAAATGCAACACGCGATCCATGCCATGCGTGTCGCTATCGGGGGCGTGGTACGACGGTGGAAAATACGTCGCCGCATCGGTGCCCCACAATGCCTTACGCTCGGCGCGGGTGACACCAAAACGATGGTGCACGTAGCGGTCCCATGGATCGCTCCAGCGCCGTGCTAATGCTTGCGCCTGCGAGTAGCGTGTAAGCGTGGTGACACGATCGCGCAACAAACGGCTCAAGCTGCGGCTCAGTAACCAAACCGGCCACGCACCCGAGGCTTTGACCGATTGCGCCAACAGCGGATACCAGGCGTAGCCGCCGAACAGCTCATCGGCGCCATCGCCGGAGAGCGCGACCTTCACATGCCGGCGCGCGTATTCGCAGATCAAATACGTCGGAATATGCGACGGGTCCATGAACGGCTCGTCGTACACTTCGACCATGCGTGCAAGTAATTCTGCTACCGGCGGCGCACCGAGATCGATCTCATGATGGTCGGTTCCATAGCGCTCGGCGACGGCGCGCGCGTACGGCCGCTCGTCGATGTATTCGCCGAATCCGACCGAGAAGGTCTGCACCGGGCGCGTCGATTCGCTCTGCATGAGCGCGACGATGGTGCTCGAGTCGTGCCCTCCGCTTAGGAAGGCACCGACCGGTACGTCGGCCACCATCTGTCGGCGGACGGCTTGCTGCAACAACGCGCGCAGCTGCTCGCCGGCGTCTTCGACCGTCCACGACTGCTTTGCCGCCACCGGCTTCCAGTAACGCGTCAGACGAACGCCGCGATCGGCGTCCCACTCCAAATAATGGCCCGGCGTAAGCGTATGTACATTTTCATAAACGGTACGGTCCGGCGGCACATAGCCGAGACACAAATAAGCATCGATCGTCGTGCGATCGAGCCGCGGCTGTACCAGGCCGGAGCGGACGATCGCCTTTATCTCGGAACCCAGCACGAGCGCACCGTCCGCGGCAGTCGCATAATAAAGCGGCTTCTCGCCGAACAGATCACGCGCGGCAAACAAACGCCGCGCCTGCGTATCCCAAATCACAAAGGCGTACATGCCGCGCAATCGCTGCAGGCCCGCCGCGCCCCAGTGCGCGAACGCCGCCAAAATGACTTCCGTATCGGAGCGCGTGTGAAAGCGCGCACCTTCCCGCGCGAGCTCCGCACGCAGTTCGACGTAGTTGTAAATTTCACCGTTGAATACGATCCAGAACCGGCCGCTTTCGTCCGCCATCGGCTGCTCGCCGCCGGCGAGGTCGATGATGCTCAAGCGCGTATGGCCAAGATCGACGCCGGGGAGCTGTCGGTAGGTCTGCGTATCGGGACCACGGTGGCGCAGCGACCGCGTCATCGCCTCGATTACCGCCGATGTGCGTTCGCTATGACCGCCGGCGATGGCGCAAATACCGCACATGACCTAGCGCCGTCCGCGTAACGGCGGAGCGCCGCGCACGGTCGTTATTCGGGCACTGTTTGAACGAAGGGTGGGTATTGGCCGACAGTTGTGGTTGTTACGCATGCTTATACATTAATTTTCAATGTCAAAACAACGGGGCGCAGATACAAAGGCGCCCTCCGTCGACTGGCTCGCTATGAGAGCACAACCACTGCCGAGAAAAAACGCCACAACTATCAGTGGATCACAAGCCTGTTTTGATGAAGGGAATTGGCCAACAAAGGCTCACCGACGCTCAGCGAGCGTGGAATAGGGGAATTACCCGCGGAGTATTACCCGATTGCGACCATTTTCCTTGGCAATATAAAGTCGCCGGTCGGCAATCTCTAGCAGTTGATCGAGGCTGTCGTTGCCGTCGTTTCCGAACGACGAAACACCAACACTGACGGTTATCGAAACCGACACACCAGTAATGGCAAACTTGTGACTTTCAATTGCCACACGAATCCGCTCGGCCAACACACCCGCGCCGACACGGTTAGTATTCGGCAGTAACACCGTGAATTCTTCGCCGCCCATGCGCGCCGGCACGTCGGAAGCGCGAACCATCGATTTGATGATCTTAGAGACTTGTACCAAAGCCTCGTCGCCACCCGGATGGCCGTAGGTATCGTTAATTTTTTTGAAGTGATCGATATCCAGCGTTAGCAGCGACATATCGGCGTTATGCCGTAGCGCCAACATAAAATGATGCAGGCTGATCTCGCCAAAGGCGCGACGATTTTTCATCTGCGTTAGCACATCGGTGGTTGCTTGCTCCTGCAGCAACTTGCGGCTTTCTTCCAGCTCACGGATGGTGCGCGCTAACTTGCGATGTACGTTGAGGCGCGCCTTGAGCTCTACGGGATCGACCGGCTTGTTAACGAAATCGTTGGCACCGTTCTCGAACGCCAGATGCCGATCGGCGTTGTCGTCCGCCGACGTCATTACGATCACCGGCAAATTGCTAATAACTGTCATATCGCTGGCGCGAATCTTGGTCAGCAACTCCTGACCGCTCATGCGCGGCATTTGAATGTCCGTCAGAATCAGCTCAACGCCCGGCTGGACGGCCAACAGCTCCCAGGCATGTTGCCCATCGCGGGCATGCAGGACTTGGTATTGATCGCTGAGATAACGCAGGATGAGCGCTGCCGACGTCTCCGAATCCTCGGCTAAAAGCAGTTGCGGCAAACCTGTGGGGTTGAGCTCTTCGGTAAGCATCAGCAAGCAGGGGTCGAAACTCCGTTACCGACAACTATAGTTGACCGATCGCGACGCGCCAATGTTTCGTAAGTGACCGCTACTCGATATTACCGCCGTTAAACGAGAACTCGGGTCGGTATAAAAACTAAAAAATACCCGCACGTGTACCGATCCTTGCTAAGCTCGCACCGCCCAGCACGCTGGTGAAATAGCTCCATCGAAAACGAAAAAAGGCACCGGCATCGCCATTAACTTATAAATAAGCTCTCAGGGACCAGGCATATGTACCGCGGCTTTCCAGCAAATTTACTCTCCATCCTGCGCTGCCCGCATGACAGCGGAACGCTCGATGTACGAGATCAATCGTCGACACCCTCGGCCTATGTACGCCAGGCGGCGCTACGATGCGGCACTTGCCGACGCAGTTATCCGATTGAGGAAGGCATTGTCCGATTTCTCGATCCGACGTCACTCGACGGCGAAAGTAATAACGAGCGCACGCTACGCGAGCAAGGAGCACCCCGCTATAACGCCGACGGTGAATTGTCCGCCTGGCAACAAATGGAAATCGTACCGACGCTGGCGGCGCTGAAACCGCTGAAAGGCTCGACGATGCTCGAGCTCGGCGCCGGTACCGGTCGGTACACCGTGCGCCTGGCTGAACAGCAGGCACAGGTGATCGCCGTGGATTTCTCGTTCGCGTCGCTGCAGCAATTGGCGACGCGCCTGCAATCGGATTGGAACGTCGGCCTGGTTCACGCCGACTGCACGCAGTTCGCTGTGCAACCGCACAGCTTCGACATTGTCATGTCGACGTTAGTATCGAACCTGCCGACCGCGCAGCATCGCGCCGCTATGATGGAAGTCGCCGCCAAGGCGCTCAAACCGAATGGCAAGTTCGTCTTCAGCACGCACTACTACGGACTCGGCAACCGGCTACGGCGCGAACCGCAGTCCGGGCATTATCGCGAAGGCGGCATTTACCGTTACTTGTTCCGGCGGCGCGAGATCTTGAAAGAAACGAAACGCTACTTTCAGACGATTTGGTGTCAACCGATACAGATCGGTATTCCGCTCGCCAACCGTTTGCGCTTGCCGGTAGTCGCGCTATCGCGCGCGGCACAGCGGATACCGCTGCTCAATCAGTTCGGCGAACTACTGCTGGTAGTGGCGCGGCCGCCCGAAGCGCCGCGCTAACAAAACGCCGATTAAGCGGCCTGCACCGGGATGGCGTTACGGGTGTGGGTGATACGGTTTTTTTCGTCGACGTAAACCAGATGGGGCTTGAAAGCCACGAGCTCCTTCTCTTCATACTCGGCGTAGGTGCAGATAATAACGATGTCGCCCGGCTGCGCCTTGTGCGCGGCAGCGCCGTTGATCGAGATAATGCCGGAACCGGCTTCGGCGCGAATGGCATAAGTGGCGAAACGCTCGCCGTTACGCACGTTGTAAATCTCGACACGTTCGTATTCGCGGACCCCGGCAGCCTCGAGCAAACGCTCGTCGACAGCAACGGAGCCTTCGTAGTCGAGCTCGGCGTGGGTCACGCGGGCACGGTGGATCTTGGATTTCAGCATGATGCGGCGCATGGGCGCGCATTATCCGGATTTTGCGGGGCGATTCAAATCGGCCGAACGGCCTAGGGAATTTCCGCTTCAATATTATCTATTAGTCGAGTCCGACCAAGCCAAGCAGCCGCCAAAATCGCTAGTTTTCGATCGCCCTCCGCCGGATCCGCCAGATCCTGCTGGCGGACGATCCGGACGTATTCCGGTCGAAAACCGATGCGCTGCAACCGTTCGGCGGCGACGCGCTCGGCGTCCGCAGGAATCTCCTTCGCACGCACAATCTCATCGCGCGTATCGCACAGAATGGAAAACAGCCGTGGTGCGATCCGTCGTTCTTCCGGCCGTAGATAGGTATTGCGCGAGCTCATGGCGAGGCCATCGGCATCGCGTATGGTATCGACGCCAATGATGTCGATCGCCAGCCCCAAGTCAACGACCATCAGGCGGATCAATAACAACTGCTGGTAATCTTTTTTGCCGAATACGGCAACGTCGGGTTTTACCAGATGAAACAAGCGCGCGACCACCGTCGTAACGCCGCGAAAGTGACCGGGACGAAACGCGCCGCACAAAATGTCGCTGAACTTCGGCACTTCCACCTGCGTATGCACCGCCATACCACGCGGATAGATATCGGCTTGGGTCGGCGTAAACAGCAAATCGGCACCGCTGTTTTTGAGCAGCGTTGCATCTTCGGCCGGCGTGCGCGGATAGGCAGCGAAGTCTTCCTTCGGTCCGAACTGCAACGGGTTGACGTAGATGCTGACAGCGATGAAGTCGGCATTGCGCCGGGCAACGTCAATTAGTTTGATATGTCCGGCATGTAAGTTGCCCATCGTCGGCACAAACGCAATACGCTTGCCGTTACGGCGCGCGGCCGCGACTTCGTGTTGCAAGTCGGCAATGGTCGAAACCGTTTTCATCTAATACGAATGCTCTGCACCCGGAAAGCGGCGCGATTTTACGGCGCTGCCATACGACTTGATGGCCGCCTCGATAGAATCGACGCCGCTCATAAAATTCTTGGAGAACTTCGGACTCGGCCGCGGATACAAACCGAGCATGTCTTGCAGCACGAGGATTTGCCCGTCCGTGTCGACACCCGCGCCGATGCCGATGGTCGGAATCGTCAAGTCTTGCGTCACTTGCTTCGCCAACGCCGCCGGCACCGCTTCTAAAACAACCAAACTGGCGCCGGCTTGCTCGAGTACTTTAGCGTCATGCCGCAAACGCTGCGCCGCGTCGACTGTCTTGCCCTGCACGCGGTAACCGCCGAGCTGATGGACCGATTGCGGCATCAAACCGAGATGGCCACAGACCGGCACGCCGCGCTCGACCAGAAAGCGTACCGTCTCCGCCATCGGCTCGCCGCCTTCCAACTTCACGACGTGGCCACCCGCCTGCATCAACAAACCGGCATTGATAAATGCCTGTTCGCGATTCTGCTGGTAACTCAAGAACGGCATATCGGCCACTAGCAGCGCTCGCTCGACGCCACGAGCGACACAGCGCGTGTGGTACATCATGTCGGTCATGGTTACCGGAATGGTCGAATCGTGTCCCTGCATCACCATGCCGAGCGAATCGCCGATCATGATCAAATCCATGCCGGCGCGGTCGAGCAGCGCCGCAAAGCTATAGTCGTACGCCGTCAGGCAAGCGATCTTCTCGTCTTTGCCTTTCATGTCGCGCAGCGTCGTGAGCGTAACCGTGTTCATGGCGTCACCAACGGGTTGAAAAAGTGGCGGCCGCTGCGGATGTTGGAGATGTAATCGAGCAGCGTCCGGAAATCTTCGTCGCGATCGACGAAGTTGATCTCGGCAGCGTTGACCGCCAGCAGCGGCGACGCGGCGTAATGATGAAAGAACTGCGTATAAGCACTGACAAGCGATTGCAAATACGGGCGATCGATTAGACCTTCGTAGGCGATGCCACGGCGACGAATGCGATCGAGCAGCACGTCCACCGGCGCCTGCAAATAAATGACGAGGTTCGGTTGCGGCAGATCGAAACTGGTCTGTTCGTACACCTGCTCGTACAAACGCAGCTCGTCGTCGTCAAGATTGGCGCGCGCGAACAATCGATCTTTATCGATCAGAAAATCGGCGACGAAGCCGGTGCTGAACATATCGCCCTGCTTCAGCTCTTGAATCTGACGCGCACGCTGGAACAGAAAAAATAGCTGAGTCGGCAGCGCGTAATATTTACGCGAATGATAAAAGCGCTCGAGGAACGGGTTTTCTTCCGGGCGTTCGAGTAACGCTTGCGCGCCGAACTCGTCGGCCAGACGCCGTGCCAGGCTGGTCTTGCCGACGCCGACCGGGCCTTCGACAACAATGTATCCGGGATTTCCTATCGCCATGCTGATTGCTTCGTGGTGGTGCCGGCAATTTATGCCGGCAAACGTTCGATCGTCTGATCGGCACAGCGGCGCACCAGCTCGGCAATATCGCCGCGACCGGGCACCTGCAGGTTCGGCGCGATCTCGGCCAGAGGATACAGGACGAACGCGCGTTCGTGCAGTCTTGGATGCGGCACAGTAACTAACGTCGACTGTAATTGCAGATCGGCGTAAAGCAACAGATCGAGATCAAGCGTACGCGGACCGCCGGGCATCGACCGTACGCGCCCGTGCGCCTGTTCGGTGGCAAGCAGCGCTTGCATTAACCGTTCAGGCGTCAGGGAGGTATCGATCGCGCTGACAGCGTTGATGAAGTCGGGTTGCGCGGTGACGCCAACGGGTGCCGTGCGGTACAACGACGAGTTGCGCACGACCGTCGTCTCCGGCAATGCCGCGAGGGCGTCGATGCCGGCGCGCACCTGCACCATCGGATCGGCCAGATTGCTGCCGAGGGCAACATAGGCCCGTACTACTTTTGTCATTGCGGCGCGGTGGGCGATGGCGACGAGCCGCTACGACGACGGCGGCGACGGCGTTTTTTACCGGGCGTCGCCGGCGAAACGACCGCCTCCACCATCGAACGACGCTCGGGCTCGGCAACTTCCTGAAACCGCGTCCACCATTCGGCAAGCGTAGCGTCAGCTTCGCCGCTGCGCGCGCGCAACACTAAAAAGTCATAGGCGGCGCGAAAACGTTTGTGCTCGAGCATGCGAAACGCTTGCTGACCGGAACGGCGCTCGAGCCGCGATTGCATCGACCAGATCTCGCGCATCGGCACGCTAAAGCGCTTCGGGATCATGATGTGCTTCAACTGCTCGTGCAGAATTTCTTCGGCAGCGCGTTCGAGGGCTTCTGACGACCGCATGCCTTGTGCTTCACGCGCAGCAGCACGTTGCCGCACCGGTTCCCACAACAATGCGGCGAACAAGAACGCCGGCGTTACCGGTTTGTCTTCGGCGATACGCGCGTCGGTATTAGTGAGTGCTTGCGGTAATAGTGTCAGTGGGAAATTGTTCTGTTCGCGTTCCAGCGCCTTATCCGTCATCGGGAACAAATAGCGGAACAGTCCGTAGTTGCGCAGCAATTCGAAGGTGGCAAGCGCATAACCGCCCTGAAACAATTTCAGGATTTCCTCGAACATGCGCGCCGGTGGAACAGTCAACAACTGCGCGCCGAGCTCATGAATCGGCGCGGCGGTCGCGTCGTCGATCCGGAAACCGAGCTTGGCGGCAAAACGTACGGCGCGCAGCATGCGCACCGGATCTTCGCGAAACCGGATCACGGGATCGCCGATGATGCGTAACAGCCCGCGCTGCAAATCCTCGACTCCACCGACGTAGTCCATGACGGTGAAATCGCGAATGTTGTAGTACAACGCGTTGACGGTGAAATCGCGGCGGCGCGCGTCTTCTTCCTGCGTGCCGAAGACGTTGTGATCGTGCACTTCGAGATCAACGCCGACCGGCGGTGCCGCACGGAAGGTCGCGACTTCGATGATTTCGCGGCCGAACCGCACATGCGCCAAGCGAAACCGCCGACCGATCAGGCGCGCGCTGTGGAAGACCTTTTTGACGTCTTCCGGGCTCGCATCGGTAACGACGTCGAAGTCCTTCGGTTCGCGGCCCAGCAACAAATCGCGCACACAGCCGCCGACCAGCAGACTGGCGTAGCCGGCTTCCTTCAATCGATTGAGGACCTTGAGCGCGTTTTCGCTGACGAGTGCGCGCGAGATCGAGTGCTCGGCGCGCGGAATGATGAGAGGTTCTTTAATCTTTTTTACCTTGGATCTCAGCGTGATACGGTTGTGTAAGTCAAAGCGCCACGTATAATAGCCGCTTTCCGCGGCACTGGCATTATTCGTCAGTCATTACAACGCTCCCTTCGTCTAGTGGCCTAGGACGCTGGCCTCTCACGCCGGTAACAGGGGTTCGAATCCCCTAGGGAGCGCCATTTACCCGCCTCTTCTTCTAGTCTGCGGCTCCTGACGCCCGCAGTGTCTGCACGATTCGGCTGTAACCCCCTCGTTCCGCCATCTTCAACGCCGAGTCGCCGCGCGTATCGCGTGCATTGGCCTCGGCGCCGTTGTCGAGCAGCAGCTGGACGATATCGCTGTAGCCTTTATAAGCGGCGGCCATCAGCGGCGTCTTGCCGGTGACGGTGCGGGTGTTCACGTTGACGCCCTGTTTCAACAACGTTTGGACGATGGCGATGCGGCCCTTCAGGACGGCGCCAAAAAGCGCAGCAGCGCCATGGAGGCTGGGCGAACGGCTTTTCTTGTCGTTGCCGGTCGGCAGCTTCCAGATCTTATTGCTGAGCGACACGACCACCATCGCCAACAGCGCCAGCAACATGATCTGCGGATCGATATTGAATGTCTTCGCCAATTCCTCTGGGAGGTTGGCGCCGACAGCCAGCAGGAACACCAGCAGCAGTAACGCGAATTTGAGATAACGAACGAGGGCGACACAGACGACCAGGGCCAGCCCAATCACGAAGTAGCGCCGATCGAAGTTAACGACTTCGATCAGCGGCGTTGGCAAATTGGCACCGATGACCAGCAGAGCAACTACACCGACCAGCGCCCAATCAAGCGGCGATTCACGCAGCAGTACCATAGTTCCCCTTAGTACCTGCGCCGGCCGCCCGGTTCGGGCAGAGGCGCCAACGGCTCGTTAGAGTTTTGGATGTCCTAATTAAAGACTCTAGTCGCCTCTTACGCCATTTAACCGAGGGTGCGCGCAATAAATCGGCCGATATCCAGAATTTCGTCCAGGCAGACGCTGTGCTCCATGTCATAAACGTGCCACTCGATTGGCCAGCCGGCCGCCTGCAATTGCGACCGCAGTTGCTCGCCATAAACGAAGGGCACGATCCCGTCATCGGTCCCATAGCCGAGAAACAGCGGCAACTCGGTTACCGGGGCGGTCTCGTCTAACAACTCATTTATATAGAACACAGGGGCCGAAAGAACAATGCCGCCGGCCAGGCGCGGGCGGAAGCGTAGCGCGCTATGCAACGCGACGACCCCGCCCTGGGAAAAGCCGGCGACGATGATACGGTTCGGCGCTACGCCCCTACCCTGCTCGCGTTCGATGAGGGAATGGATGCTCCGGACCGATTCGGTCAGATGGTCAATATTTTGTTGATAACCGTGCTCGGCCATCGCCATGTCGTACCACGCACGCATGACGTAGCCATTATTAAGGGTCACCGGCCGATACGGTGCGTGCGGAAACACGAAGCGCACGCCCAAGGTCGGTGGCAATCGCAACTCCGGAACAATACCCGGGAAGTCGTGACCGTCAGCGCCCAGTCCGTGCAACCAGATGATGGAAGCGGAGACAGTAGCGGCGGTTTGTAATTCAATAGGGGGATCGTTTCGAACACTCACTGCCGTTATCCTTTGCCGCGATAGACACAACCGGCGGTACACGTCTCGCGCACGGCGACCTCGCACAACAACGGCAACGTCGGCTGCAAGCGCTGCCAGATCCATTTTGCCAGGTGTTCGCTGGTCGGATTTTCCAAGCCAGGAATTTCGTTTAGATAATTATGATCGAGCTGGCGAAACAGCGGCTCAAACGCCCGGCCGATGTCGGCGAAATCAAGCACCCAACCGGTATCCGCTCCGACCGGTCCGCGCACGCGGACCTCGATCGCGAACGAGTGGCCATGAAGCCGGCGACATTTGTGGCCTTCGGGTACATTGGGCAGCCGATGCGCCGCTTCGATCATGAAGACTTTGTATATTTCCACGGGCGCCAGTTTACCTCATCGACGGAACTTATCGCCGCGCCGCGGCACAGATTAGAATACGACACTTGCTCAGGGAGACGCTTTGAAATGACGCAACCGTTACTACCGTTGTTGGTTGAACCCGCCGAGTTGGCGGCCCGCCTTGGCGATCCCGCGCTCGCCATTATCGACCTCAGCCAACCTGCACTCCACGCCCGCAGTCATGTGCCGGGCGCCGTGCACCTCGATTACGCACGCATCATTGCACCGCGCCCGCCAGCAGCGGCGGTGCTGCCGGAACCACAGCAGCTGGCGGAAGCCTTAGGCAGCATTGGGCTGACACCGGACAAACAGGTGGTCGCCTACGACGACGAAGGCAATGGCCGCGCGGCGCGATTCTTATGGACCCTGGAAGTCATTGGCCACGCGCGCCTGTCGATTTTGAACGGCGGTATCCGTGCTTGGCTGGCGGAGCAACGACCGGTGGAGAGTGGCGTTAAGCCAGTGTCGGCAACCAGCTATCCGGTGCAAATCAGCCGTAATGCAATTGCCGACAAGGAATACATCCTCGCGCACCTGCGCGATCCCAATGTCGTACTGTTGGATGCGCGCTCGCCGGATGAATACAGCGGAAAGGTGAAACGGTCGGCTCGTGCCGGGCACATCCCCGGCGCAGTAAATTTCCAATGGACCGATGCCATGGACGCCATGCGCCAAACGCGCCTGAAGAATGCGGCAGACATTAAACGTACGTTGGAAGGGCTCGGTATAACGCCTGATAAAGAGATCGTGACGTATTGCCAGACGCATCATCGGTCAGCACATACGTACTTCGTCCTTAAAACGTTGGGGTACCCGCGGGTCCGAGCTTACCCCGGCTCATGGTCGGAATGGGGCAGCCTGCCGGATACGCCTATCGAATGAACGGCTCAAGACTGTCGGTATCAGTTTCCGGCGGTCGAACGTCGTGAATTTTTTCGAGGTGCTCTTCGGGGTGCGAGGCTAGGACAGCGTAGATATCTCCTACCAGTACCATCCCTGCTGATTCGCGCATTTCCGGGTCGGACTCGGCGCAGGCGCTCTCCGCCTCGTTAATCAGTTCTTTCGACAGATCACTTAAAGCATTTGAGTTCATGGTACACCGCCTTAGCTTCTGATCGGCGGCGGTCCGCCGGTCCTACCCCTAAAGGGAGCAAGGACCATGCCACGGATAGGGGTTAATTCGCTTGGAACGCCCTCGCCCGGTACTGCGTCCAAGCAGAGTACTTCCCCTTTTCTGAGGCCAAATTACGATGAATACCACATGGATTTTAGTCGCTAATCGCGGTGGCGCTCGTTCTTGGGACCCTGCGCGAGGTGCTGACGCCGTTGACGGCTGCACTCGTCAGCGCCAGCCTGGACAAAGAGCTTGGCGCCGTTGAGCCTCGCGACTTGCCGCAGCAGCTTAACGACATCGTTCGTCTTTTGAATAACCAAAAAACTGTCACATGGGGGATCACAATAATGTGTCTTAGTGGCCGATTATCCGGTCGCTTGCGGTTGCGACCCCTGACCCTTTCTGGTATAGATTCGCGCTCATTTTTTTTCGGGCCCGGGCTTCAACAAAGCCCTAATATTCAGGAGTTATTAAATGCCCGTTATTAAAAAACGTAAGGAAGCCCCCGAGCCGATTAAACCGTACGTGGCTAAGAAGGGCGAGAAGTACATGAACAAAAAGCAACACGATCATTTCCGCACCAAACTGCTGGCGTGGCGTACCGACCTGCTTGAAGAGCTCACCCGCACGGTGCACCAGATGCGCGACGAACCGGACAACCCGCCGGATCCGAACGATCGTGCGAGCCAAGAGACCGACATGTCGCTCGAGCTGCGTAGCCGCGATCGCGAACGCAAGCTCATCAAGAAAATCGACGAGGCGCTCACCCGCATCGACACCGGCGACTACGGTTTTTGCGAAGTCTGCGGCGTCGAAATCGGCCTGGAACGGCTCGATGCTCGGCCAACTGCCGATCTCTGCATCGACTGCAAGACGCTGGACGAGATTCGCGAAAAACAAATGGGGTGAGCCGGGGCAGTCGCGAATGTCCGCACACGGACGTGCGGGCCGGGGTTCAACGAAGTCACACCGTCGCGCCAGGGACGGCAGAGACAAACTTCCCGAAATCGACTCGCTTCCACGGCGGTCCAAAGACACCCTTCCTCCCGTGACCACCCTACTCATCCAAAACGCCCGCATCGCGCGCCCCGACGGCACGACCATCGACGGCGATGTGTACTGCAATAACGGCCGCATCGAAAAAATCGACCGCTCCATCAGCACCCGTGCCGACGAATCGATCGACGCCAACGGCTTAATGCTGTTACCCGGCGCAATCGATCCGCAAGTGCACTTCCGCGAGCCGGGCAAGGAATACAAAGAAGACCTCGCCAGCGGTTCGCGTGCCGCTGCCAAAGGCGGTGTCACCAGCTTTCTGGAAATGCCGAACACCGACCCGCCGACCACTAACCAGGCGGCGTTAAACGACAAGTTGGCGCGCGCCGCCGGCCGCTGTGTCGTGAACTACGGCTTTTTCATCGGCGCGACGCCGAACAACCTCGACGAGCTGAATCGCGCTGAACCTGCCTGCGGCATCAAGATTTTTATGGGCTCCAGCACCGGCAGCCTGTTGGTCAACCGCGACGAGGACCTCGAACGTATCTTTGCCAACGGCACGCGCCTAATCGCGGTCCATGCCGAAAACGAAGCACGCATCGACGAACGCAAAGCCAAGCTCGGCCATCGTACCGATATCGCCGTTCACTCGGAGATCCGCGACAACGAATGCGCCCGACTCGCGACCGAGAAAGCGCTGTCGTTGTCCAAGAAATACCGGCGGCGGTTGCATATTCTGCATCTGTCGACTGCCGATGAAGTCGAGCTGCTGCGACGGGACAAACCGACCTGGGTAACGGCGGAAGTGATTCCGAATCATTTGGTGCTAAACACCGCCGACTACGCCACCCACGGCACGTTGGTACAAATGAATCCGCCGATTCGCACGCCGCACGACAACGACGTCTTGTGGCAAGGCCTGCGCGACGGCGTGCTCGATTTCATCGCTACCGACCACGCGCCGCACACGCTGGAAGAAAAAGCGCAGGGCTATCCGCAATCGCCGTCCGGCATGCCCGGCGTCGAAACCTCGTTGCCGACGATGCTCACCGCCATGAAGGCCGGGCGTTGCACATTGGCCGACGTTCAGAAATGGATGTGCTGGCGGGCGATGGAAGCGTACGGCATCGCTAATAAGGGAAAAATCATCGAAGGCTGGGACGCCGACCTCACGCTCGTGGACCTTACGACCTACAAACCGGTACGCAACGACGAGATGTTCACCAAAGTCCACTGGTCGCCGTTCGACGGGCGTGAACTTACCGGTTGGTCGGTTTACACGATCGTCAACGGCCGCGTCGTTTTCGACCATGGCCGTATCCGCGATGGTGTGTACGGCACGGCACTTAAATTCAATTAACGTCGGCCGGACTCAACCGCCCGACATCGCTTCCGAGATATAAGAAACCATGGATCTGATTCTTTTTTTGAAAGCCGTCATTCTCGGAATTGTCGAAGGACTCACCGAATTCCTGCCGATATCCAGCACCGGTCATTTGATCTTGGTCGGCGATCTGCTGAACTTTAACGACGACAAAGGCAAGCTGTTCGAGATCGTCATTCAATCCGGTGCCATCTTGGCCGTGTGCTGGGAATACCGGCGCAAGATCACCAGCGTTATCGGCGGACTAACGACCGATCGTAAGGCCCGGCGCTTCGCCCTTAACGTCGCCATCGCGTTTTTACCGTTGGCGATCTTAGGCCTGCTGTTCGGCAAAGCGATCAAGGCCCATTTATTTAATTGGGCCACGGTCGCAACGACGTTCATCGTCGGTGGCCTGATCATTCTGTGGGCGGAACGGCGCGAGCACCGGGTTCGCGTTGAGTCGGTGGATGATTTAACGCCGGTAGATGCGCTCAAGCTCGGTATCGCCCAGGCGTTTGCCTTAATCCCAGGCACATCGCGTTCCGGGGCTACCATCATCGGCGGCCTGCTGATTGGGCTATCGCGCCGCGCCGCGACCGAGTTCTCCTTCTTCCTGGCGATCCCTACGCTGCTCCTGGCATCGGCCTATCAACTCTATAAGGAGCGCCATACCCTCACCGTCGATGACGCCGGCCTATTCGCCGTCGGTGCCGTTGCCGCCTTCATTAGCGCCTTTTGGGCGGTACGGGGCTTATTGCGCTACATCAGTTCGCATGACTTCACTGCCTTCGCCTGGTACCGCATTGGCTTCGGGCTATTGGTGACCGCCACCTGGTATTGGGCCATCGTTGATTGGTCGGCGACGTAATTTTTACCGGTTCGCCCAGCATCGCGTCCGCCGGCTTGCCTTTCCAGGGTAGCCGGCAACCCTCCCCGATCACCCGAAAAACGACGAAAGCGGCTGATTCAGCCACGCCGTCCGTATTTCGACCTTGGCATATTATGTGCAATTCCTTTGGCGAAGGGCCGGGAACGGCCTAAATTCGCAAACTTTGGATTTGACGATAAGCGTGGACTACCTTTGGAGAGGCGGAGGAACGTCCCCCTAATTTATGCACGAACAGGCCGCAGAACAGCCGTCGGCAACGACCACGGAATCAGTCGCCCCGAACCTAGATAAACCCTGGGTACTCGTGGTCGATGACTCGCGCGTTATTCGCCGGGCCATCACCAAAGCGCTGACCGGTGAATTCAATCTCATCGAGGCCGAAGACGGCGAAGCCGCTTGGCAGCGCCTGGTCGAGGACGAGCGCGTACAGGTCATCATCACCGACATGGAGATGCCGAAGCTCGACGGCTACTCGCTCATCTGTCGCATCCGCGCCGCCGAGCCGCAGCGGGTACGCGACGTCCCGGTGATCGTCATCACCGGCGCCCAAGACGAACAAACGCGCGAACGCGCTTATGCCTGCGGCGCAACCGATTTCGTCACCAAACCGCTCGACAGCCTGCAGCTGCTGGCGCGCACGCGGGCCCACGCCCGCCTCGACGAGACCACCCGTAAACTGACGGAAACCACCAAGTCGCTCGAAGATCAGACGGCGGTCGATCCAGTAACCGAGCTCCACAGCCGACGCTACTTTCTGCAACGAGCGGCGCAAGACGTATCCTTCGCCAAACGTCATGGCCAAGACCTCGCCGTCGTTCGCGTCGATTTCGACAACTTCCGCGCGATCTACAAACAGTTGGGCGACGACGCCTGCGACAAATTATTCGTCTGGCTCGCCAACATAATCCGCAGCAATACTCGCACCGAGGACACACCGGCGCGTATTCGCGGCGGCGAGTTCGCCATTCTCGCGCCAAACTCCGATCGCCGAGCCGCAACGGTGTTGTGCGAACGCCTACGATCGGCGGTCGCGGCACAGCCCTTCAACAACGGCGAGACCATCGTACCGGCGACCATTAGCTTAGGATTGGCCACGCTCAACGATGATCGTGTCGACACCATCGACGATTTACTCGCGCGCGCCGAACAACGCTTGACGCTCGCCAAGGCAGCCGGCGGCAACCAGCTAGGCATGAACTACGCCGACGAAGTCACACCGCCGGAAGAAGCGATCATCGAAGAACCCACGCTCGAAGCGGCGCTGCAAATGTTGCAAAACGGCGAGGCCGGAAAGTTGGTCCCCTATTTACCCGATCTCGCCAGCCAAGTTATGCCGCTGCTCGACGCTTGCGATCAACAACTCGATCTCGATCTTGCCGCCATCCTGTCTCAACTTCGAGAAAAGCTCGGCCTTGTGAAACAATAGCGCCAATATGGCGCTTTCCCCGTTTACCCGCTCGCGGGCCGTTGCCCGCCCGTTTTACCCATGACATTCAAACCCGCTTGGTGGTGCCCCGGCGCCCATTTGCAAACGCTATGGGCCAATCGACTAAGGCCGCGGCCGCCGCTCGCGTTACGTCGCGAGCGCATTGAATTAGCCGACGGCGATTTTGTCGACCTCGATTGGACATCGAACTCTCGTGGACCGATCGTGCTCATGTTGCACGGTCTGCAGGGCTCATCGAATTCACGCTACGCACGCTCGGTGCTCGGTGCGGTCGATCGCGCCGGCTGGCGCGGCGCGCTGCTGCACTTCCGTGGCTGCAGCGGCGAGCCGAATCGATTGCCGCGCGCCTATCATTCCGGCGAGACCGGCGATCTCGACCAGATCGTGCAATTACTCCACCAGCGCGAGCCGTCCACTGCCATCGCCGTCATCGGCGTATCGCTCGGCGGCAACGTGCTACTCAAGTGGCTGGGCGAAACCGGCGACCGAGCCCCGGTGGTTGCCGCCGTCGCTATCTCGGTACCCTACGAGCTCAGTCGCGCGGCCGATAAACTCGACAGCGGCTTCTCGCGCCTCTACCAATGGGATCTTATGTTCGCGCTGCGCAATGCGCTGGAACAAAAACGCCGACAAGTCGTGCTGCCATTGACCTTGACCACCCCACTGCGCTTCCGCTCGATCCGCGATTTCGACGATCGCGTGACCGCACCGCTGCACGGCTTCCGCGACGCTGCGCATTACTACAGCGTCTCAAGTGCACGCCAATACTTGAAGCATATCGCCGTACCGACGCTACTAATCCACGCGCTCGATGACCCGTTCATGGTGCCCGACGTCGTCCCGAAACAGCACGAGCTAGCCGACTGCGTGACACTCGACATCCACCGTAGCGGCGGCCACGTCGGCTTTGTCGCCGGCCGCTGGCCCTGGCGCCCGCATTATTGGCTGGAAGAACGAGTGCCGGCATTTCTCCGCTCCTTTATTCCCTCCCCCGCTTTTGCGGGGAAGGGCTAGGGCGGGGGTAATATAGGCCACGCCACTTTCTCAAAAATCTCTAACAAGCACCATGTACGCCAAAGCCTTCGCCCAATCGCTACTGGCCGTTTTGCTCTGGAGCATACTCGCCTATCTCGGACTGCAACTGGCACGGATGCCGCCGTTTTTGCTGGTGGGTGCGGCACTCGTCATCGGCGCCGTCTGCAGCGTTCATAAAATTTCTCAGTGGCGCGTGCCGTACAAAATATTACTGCTCGGCATCTACGGACTATTCGGCTTCCACTTCTGCCTGTTCATGGCGCTACGTCACGCGCCGCCGGTCGAAGCGAATTTGATCAACTATCTGTGGCCACTGCTAATCGTCGTATTGTCGCCGCTGTTTTTACCGAGCTATCGATTACAAGCGCATCACATCATCGCCGCACTTATCGGTTTGAGCGGCGCCGCACTGATCGTTACCGGCGGCCAATTCAATTTTCGTTCGGAATATATGCTCGGCTATCTATTCGCCGGCATCTCCGCTTTTATTTGGTCGAGCTATTCGCTCATGACCAAACGCGTGCGGCCATTTCCCAACGCCGCCATCGGCCTGTTCTGTCTATGCGCCGGCCTGCTGTCGTTGTTGATGCATGTCATCTTTGAAGACAGTTATAGCTTCGCCGCCAACGATGTACCGATTCTGCTGTTGCTCGGCCTCGGGCCGATGGGCGCCGCATTTTTCCTGTGGGACGCTGCTTTGAAGAACGGCGATCCGCGCATTATCGGTTCACTGGCTTATCTCACGCCGATGCTTTCCACCCTGGTCTTGATCGCCAGCGGCAGCGGCACGTTTACCGCGAGCTCCGGTGTGGCGATGGCACTGATCGTCGGCGGCGCAATTATCGGCTCGTGCTCGCGGCGACGATTGGAATCGTCGTGAGTCATTTTCGGTTAAAGCGCAGGGAGGTATCGAACGATGACGACCATTTACTCACGGCCGTCGATGGCTGCTGTCAAAAACTTATTGGCCGCAGAAAATTTACCGACTGCCGATATCACCGACACGCTCCTGGCCCATTTCTTTGGCTATGGCGATAAGTCGGCACCCGATGGTGTGATCGGCTTCGAGTTACACGGCAACACCGCATTACTACGTTCCCTCGCCGTTACCGCGGTGCAGCGCGGTCGCGGCGTAGGCTCTCGGCTAGTCGTGCATGCCGAACAGTATGCGCGGGCCAATGGCATCGAATCGCTGTACCTGCTAACAACGACCGCCGAAAAATTTTTTCGACGAAGAGGTTATCAACCATCGGCGCGCGCAGCGGCACCGGCGGGTATCCGTGATACGACGGAGTTCTCTAGTCTCTGTCCGGCGAGCGCCGTGCTAATGGTGAAGAATTTAGTGACGACGGCTACGGACCGCGCTTTGGTCGGCTGACGCGGCGCGTCGGTGGCGCACTCCACGGATCGTCCGGCCACGGGTGCTTTGGATAGCGCCCTTTCAACTCTTTTTTTACTTCGGCGTAGGTCCGTTCCCAAAAACCCCGTAGATCTTGCGTGACCTGTATCGGTCGTCGTGCCGGCGACAACAGATGTAACGTCACCGGCACCCTGCCCCACGCCACGCGCGGAGTATCCGCTAGGCCAAACATTTCTTGCAGCTTGACCGCCAGCACCGCTGACTCGCCCGGCGTGTACGCCAAGCGAA
This sequence comes from Gammaproteobacteria bacterium, assembly GCA_016199745.1. NCBI lineage: Bacteria > Pseudomonadati > Pseudomonadota > Gammaproteobacteria > Gammaproteobacteria bacterium. The sequence goes on along the minus strand of JACQFZ010000060.1, from coordinate 8,261 downwards.
TGTGCGAACCACTCGGCACCGTCACGTGCGTCGGCGCGCCTTCGTCGAGCCGCTTTTGCTGATCCCAATCGAGGCGCGTCTTCAAGATGTCGAGTAACTGCAAGCGCGTTAAGTGGTCGCGGCGAGTGACGCCGTCCAAGTAAGGCGCCAACCACTCGGCTAGCGTCGCCGCCAGTGCCGCGTCCGAAACATCGGGCCAGTCTTGGTCAGGCAACCAATGACGTAACGACAACACGCGCGCCTGCCAGCCACGGGCGTCCTCGGTCCACGGCAACGCGGCAATACCCAGACGAGCAATTCCTGCGAGCATGGCGTCGATCAATTTGTCGGACGAGACGCGCGCGGCCGCTTCGGTGCGCAACAACAACTTACCCAAACGTTCCTCGCGCCGCGCCAACACCGACGCGCTGGCATCATCCCAACGCACCACATCTTCGGTAACGATGCGATCTTTCAGCGCGTGGCGCAACGCGTTCGCATCGACCGGCGCCGCTAAATGAATTACGCCCTCGCTCTCTCCGGCATCGACATGCGCTACCACGAGATACGGCGAGCGCAACCGCGCTTCGTAATTCGGCAGACGCGCACCACGACCGCTGGCCAGCAGATAGCGCGTGCCGTTCGGCTCACGTTGCGCCGCCACTCGATCGGGATAAGCCAGCGCCAACAGCGCACCGATGTCGACCGTCGTCGACGACGACGGTGCCGATGTGCGCACCAGACCGCGCCATTGGCGCGCTGCCTGCTCGATGCGCGCGCATGCTCCCGGATCGGCATCATATGCCTGCGCACCGGCGCGACCGCGCGCACGAAACGCCGCCAACGCTTCGAGACGCTCGCTCAGGTCGACCGTCTTGCGCGCGTTATTCGAATAGATATCGCGCTCGCTCAACAAGGCGGCGATGTCGCAAGCGATACCGGCAGCAGCGAATTCCTCAGCGGCGCGCACCAGATGTGCCAGCCGTGGATGCAGCGGCAATGCCGCCATCGCTCGGCCGAGCGAGGTAATGCGCCCGTCGCCATTGATGGCGCCAAGCTCGGTTAGCAAATCGCGCGCCTGCGCCAGCGCCGCTGGCGGTGGTGGATCGAGCCAAGTAAGAGCACCGACATCGTTTGCGCCCCACAACGCCAGCTCGAGCGCTAAACCGGCCAAATCCGCGGTTTTGATTTCAGGCAACGGTTGCGCGAGCAGACCGCGATGGGTGCTTTCGGTCCATAACCGATAACACACGCCGGGACCTAAACGACCGGCACGGCCGGCGCGTTGATCGGCAGAAGCGCGCGCAACCCGCACGGTGGCGAGACGCGTCAAGCCGCTCGCCGGATCGAATTGCGGTACGCGCGCGTAACCGCTATCGACGACACTGCGTACACCTTCGATGGTGAGACTGGTCTCGGCAATCGGCGTCGCCAAAACGACTTTACGTCGATCGCCGGGACGTAGCGCACGATCTTGCTGCTCCCACGGCAAATCGCCGTAGAGCGGCCGGATATCGATGTCGTTCGTGCTATCGGCCAACAGCGCTTGCGCGCGTCGGATCTCACCACCACCGGGAAGAAACGCGAGCACATCGCCGGCCTGTTCAGTCAGCGCCTGGCGCACACTGGCGGCCACGCGCGCCGCCAGCGGCGCGTCCGATTCGCGCGCGACATAACGCACGTCGACCGGAAACAATCGACCCTCGCTCTTGATCAGCGGCGCTTCTAGAAACTGGGCAATGCCGGCGCCGTCGAGCGTCGCCGACATAATAAGAATCTTGAGATCGGGCCGTAACAAACGCTGACAATCCCGCGTTAATGCTAATGCCAGATCGGTTTGTAAATGCCGCTCGTGAAATTCATCGAAGATGACGAGACCGACGCCGTCGAGTGCTTGATCGGTTTGCAACCGTCGGGTCAACATCCCCTCGGTGACGACTTCGATGCGCGTGCGCGCCGAAACTTTAGATTCGAAGCGAATGCGATAACCGACCGTACCGCCGATAGCTTCACCGAAGCCGTCGGCCATGCGCGCTGCCGCCGCCCGCGCCGCTAACCGGCGTGGCTCAAGCATGAGAATGCGCTGATTGCCGAGCCAGTCGGCGGCGAGCAACGCCGGCGGTACCACCGTCGTCTTGCCCGCGCCCGGCGGTGCCTGCAACACAACGGCAACATTCGCCGTCAGCGCTGCTTGCAGCGCCGGTAAACATTCGTGGACCGGAAGATTTTGCATAGGGGCGGCGAGTGTAATCGAAACGCCATCGTCGCTCTAACCTTCCCCTGCAATCGATCGGGTTTACGGCAGAAACTGGCCAGCCTCGATGACAGCCGCTACTATGAATAAGCAACAGACTTACACCGACCGCTGCAATGCAGATCTTCTGTTTATCGGCTCTCCCCGCTGGTCCCGAAAAGGAACTCGATCGTTACCTCAAGGATGCGCCCGCGCGCGGCGATACCGACTATGCCCCATGAGCCAAGCGATCTCGCTTCGCCGAGACGCGCCGACCTGCCAATGGAACTGACGAAATCCCACATAATGCCGGACGGGACGGCGGTGCATTATCGCCTGTGGCAGACGGGGCGAACGTCGCGCGGGCTGATCGTGCTGCTCCACGGCATGGCCAGCAACCTGACGCGCTGGTCGGAATTCGTCGAGCACACCGCGCTCAAGCAAGAGTGGGACATCTTACGCTTGGACTTACGCGGTCACGGCGAATCGATCATGCATGGAAAAATCAGCGCTAGAATCTGGAGCGACGATTTAATCGAGTTGCTGGACGCGGAGAATTGCGAACGCGCCATCGTCATCGGCCACAGCCTCGGCGCGCACCTGGCACTTCAGTTTGCCGATCGTTTTCCAAATCGCATACGCGGTCTGGTGCTGATCGACCCGGCGTTTCCGCAAGCGTTGCGCGGCAGCTGGCCGTGGCTGCGACGACTGCGGCCGCTGTTGTGCGTCATCGTCGCCATCATCCGCGTATTGAACGCGCTCGGCCTACACCGCCGTCATTTCCCGCGCCGCGACCTGCGCCTGTGGGACGAAAAAGTACGTACCGAGTTCCTCGCCACCGGCAAGGCGGAAGAATTCGTGCGTCACTATTCCTCGCCGTTCAACGACTTCAAATACCTGCCGATCGGCCACTATCTACAAGAGCTGATCGAAATGATGCGCCCGCTACCGAAACCGGCACACATCCGCGCGCCGATGTTGGTGTTGTTGTCGCGCAGCGTTACTTACACCGATCCCGCCGTCACCGATCGCTTGCTCGCCGATCTACCACATATCGAGCGCGCAACGATCGACGCTTATCATTGGCCGTTGACGGAAAAGCCGGTGGAGGTACGCGGCGAAATCGAAGGTTGGATTACGCGGCAATTCTTAAGAAAATAAATTTAATAAAAGTATCAGCAGATACTCCCCTCCCCTTGTGGGAGACCGCCGGGTAGAGGGGTGATCCTACGATACACAACCCCTCTCCCACAAGGCGAGGGGGCCCTTCGTGTTATGGATCGAGTTGCTTAAGTGCCCTCGTGGTCGCACTTTTACCGCTTCCTTACCCAGTTGACGTAGGTACTATACTTTTTTAGCTCGTACTTCAGACGACCGACTACCGGCATCCATCTTTTCTGCAAAGGAGGGCAAATGCGTCGACTACTGCTGGCATTCCTACTCGTGGCCGCCGGTAACGGCGTCGTTCAGGCCGACGACGGCGACGTGACGGTCGTTGGCGGAGTGGATGTCGGCTTCAAAGATTTCAGCTTGGAAATTAACCGCAACCTCAGCTCGTACAGCCCGTCGTTCGTGACGATCAACCCGACGCTGGTGCTCGGCTACAAATCGTTTTACACCAGCTTGTCGTACGACAAATCGATAACGGCCGACACCGGCAGCAGCACCGCGCAAAGCGGCGACCGCACGCTCGCGAACACAACCGAATTTGCCCGCGTCGATTCGACGTTTACCGTCGGCTATCGACTATCGCCCTTCAATTTCTTTTTCGGCTACACCGACGGCACCAGTAAATTTACCGAGACCACATTCGATTCCGTTTTTATCGTCGCCACCACCGAGTACACCGAAACCGGGCCGTTCGGCGGCATGACCTACACTAAAATGTTCAGCGATACCGGCAACCTCGTGCTGTCGATCGCCTATGCACAACTGGAAGGTAATCTGGAAATTTTTACGCGTCCGAGCGGATCCTTTTTTCGGGCGAACGGTGACAGTACGGGTCTGAGTTACGGCCTGACCTGGACTGGGCCGCTGACCGGCTCGCTCGGTTATCGCGTGGGCTTCAAGATTACCGAGTACGAAATGACCGAACCGGTCGGGATTATCGAAAAGTACACGAACTTCTTTATCGGCATCGCCAATTACTTCTGATCGGCTCGATCGCTAGAAGGAACCGAACGTCTGCCGTTTCGCCGACTTCTTTTTCTGCTCGCTAACTTCCTTTTGTAACTTGCTCAGCGCTCGGTGGTCCGGACTGAGCTCAAGACCGCGACCGATGAGCGTTTCCGCGTCCGGATACTCGCGCTGCTCGACTTTGCCGATAGCGAGCTTGAGATAAGCATCGGCCAGTTGCCCGGTCAACACACGCACGCGCTCGTCGTTCGGCGCCATGCGCATGGCTTCGCCGAGCAACTCTTGGGCGAGACCGGCGCGAGTGGCACTGAGCGAGCTCGGTGTCAGCAAATCGTGAAACCGGGATACAAGCCCCTGCAGCCGATACTCGCGCTCACGCCGTTCTTTGGCCTGCAGGTCCTCGACGCTCGCGACCATCGGCTTCGGCGCTTCCTTCGCCACTGGCAACACCGGCGCCGCCGGTGTCGACTCGACCGATAGCGGTTTCGGCGCCGCTTCCGCTTTCGGTTGAACGCGAACTGTGGCGACACTGGCCATCTGCTTCTGCCGCAAGTCGGTGAGCGCGAGCTGGCGCGAGAACAACATCGGATGGCTCGGATCCGCTTCTTCCGCCTGCTTCAGCAGCGTTTCGGCTTGATCGAACTTACCCTTCTCGATAGCGCGCTCGGCGTGGGCGATGAACTGGCCGGCGATGTCATTCAGCGCACGGCGCGCGTGGGTGTTGTCCGGCACCAACTCCAATACTCGCCGGTATTTATAGACAGCGGCGGTGTCGGCGGGCGCAAAATATTGCCCGGCGCGGGCAGCGCGGTCGGCCGCTACCAGCGCCTTCTTAATCTGTACGTCCAGCGCCGCCAGCTCGGCCTCGGACGAGACCGGGGTGGTCGCGACCGGTGCCGGCGCGGGCGCGCGCACCGTCGGCACCGGTACCGCCGGCGCCCGCCAGGCAAAATACACGGCACCCGCCAACAACGGCACCAGCACCGCCCCCACCCAAAGCACGCCGGAGCGACGCTTTGCCGGCGCAACAACCGTCGGTGCAGGGATAGCGCCGGCGCCGAGAACCACGGTCCGTTGCGTCGCCGCCGGCTTGGTCACTACCGTCGTATGCGGACCGGTGACGAACGCGTCGATCGCTTCCATCGCTTGCTCGCCGGTTTGGAACCGATGCGCCGGATCCTTGGCGAGAAATTTTTCCAGCAGCGGCTGGTAGATGAGCAACAACGGCGGCAGCTGCGGCAGCGGATCGGTGACGTGCTTCAGCGCGATCGACACCGCCGAATCGCCGGTGTATGGCACGCGGCCGGTCAGCATGTGGAACACCATGATGCCGAGGCTGTAGATATCGGAGCGGCCGTCGATCGCGCGGCCCATCGCCTGTTCCGGGCTCATGAAGTGCGGCGTGCCCATGACCGTGCCGGTGGTCGTCATCTGGCTGGCACCGTCGTTGACTTTGGCGATGCCGAAGTCAGTGAGTACCGCCGTGCCGTTCTCGCGGAATAAAACGTTCTCGGATTTCACATCGCGATGCACGTAACCCTTGGCATGCGCAAACGCCAACGCGCTGGCGATTTGCCGGGTGATAGCGAGCGCGTCTTTCGGCGACATGCCGTTGCGGATGCGCGGCGGCAAACCGCCGCCGGTGATGTATTCCATGGAGAAGTAGTGGTACGGCCCGGCGACGCCGACATCGAACACGGCGTTGACGTTCGGATGCGACAGCTTGGCGATGATCTTCGCCTCGCGGATGAAGCGCTCGCTGAACGACGGATCGGTCGCCGCCAGCGACGGCAACATGATCTTCAGCGCAACTTCGCGCTCCATGCTTTCCTGGATCGCCAGATAAACGCTCGCCATCCCGCCGCGGCCGAGCTCGCGCAGAATCTGGTAACCAGGGATCTGGATGTCGATCGTTGCTTCGGTCACAGTACTCTCGGTAATCGGAACTGAGCTGGATAAGGTTCGAACTTTTTCACACGATTTATTCGGCCAGGCGCCGTTCCCGGGGCGGCCGAGCTCTTAGCTTAGTATAGGCAAAGACCCTGTCTTTTCGCGGCCACCCCGCGGGCGTGCCAGCCGGGAGCAAATAAATCGGCGGCTGGATTTTCCCATTTTTACGGCAGATAGCGGCTTCGGCGTACGCCGCTCGAACAGCGTGTTGAGATATGCGCGATCACGCGCCGACGTGCTTACAACGCCACGGCTTTCGTAGTCGACTGCCACGGCCCGTGCGACTGGCCGGTTACCTCCGCCCAGTACCAGGCGGAGGTGTCGGTAAACGACTTGCCGTTGGCATCGACGATCCGTTCACAAACGCGCAGTTGCTGGCCGCCCTTGTCGGCGACGAAGCAGCGCCAGAGGGCTGGCATCGTCGACGCAGCGGCAGTCTGTTGTTCTAGCGTATTCGTCCGCTCTCGAACAGCAGCACGCGAATGTCGATCGTGTGGCGCTGTCGTTTGAAGAACGTTTAGGTTTATTGATCCAACACGAGGCGACCGAGCGCGCCACTGCCCGGCTCGCGCAACGATTGCGTTGGGCACGCTTGCCGCAGGGGGCGGTCATTGAAGATCTCGACCTGGCTGCTGTGCGGGGTCTGTCTGTGGCTACGCTCGTGCAAGTGCGCGATCTCGGGTGGATCGGTGAACGCTGTCCTGATCACCGGGACTGCGGGTGTCGGTAAAAGTTTTCTGGCGTGTGCGCTGGCCCATTCGGCCTGCCGCATGGATTACTCAGTGCGGTTCTTTCGGTTACCGCGGCTCATCGATCGCCATCATAAGGCAGCGCATCGGTTCTATCAGCGTAAGCGCGCGTAACGAAGGCGTTTGCTCACAAACTCTCGCGCGCGGCCTATTACGTGATGCGCAATGGCGTACCGTTCGAATCGAACCGATTGCTTGGGTAGAGCTGATCGAAATGATGCGCCGGATCGCCCTTCGCCGAAGACCGTTTGCGTCGCGTTGCGATAGAGATCACAACCAGTGCAGCCCGCCGCGGCGGCGCGCAACGATTCCAAGCTCAATCGGTCCGGCAAAAAATCAGCCGCTGAACGTTGCGCTGCTTAACCACGCGTGTCACCGACCGACGTCCAGTGACGCGTGTCGCGATGGTAGAAGTGTGAGTCGATGAAACCCGCTTTGTATTCATGTCGCTTAACGCGTTTAAATGAACCTATGGAACCGCCTCGGCCGACGCTGCGATTAGCCGCTAGCGATTTCCACATTCTGCTCGAACGTCTCGGACCGTCGCTGACGCTGTGGCGCGCCGCCGAGATCGCCGCGCGGCGGCTGCAGACCTACGAACGGCCGATACTCGACCTTGGTTGTGGTGACGGCATCGTCACCTCATTCGTGTTGCCGCGCGTTGATATCGGCGTCGATCCGAGCGCGCATGCGATCACGTGCGCGACGGCGTTGTCGATGTATGATCGACTGAAACAGCAGCGACTCGAAGACGCCACCATTCCGGCGGCAAGCGTGGGCACCATCCTGAGTAACTCCGTGTTGGAACACTTGCCAAACGTCGGGCTAACGCTGACTGCAGCCCATCGACTCCTTCGCCCCGGCGGCCGCCTAATCTTTACCGCACCGACCGAGGCCTTCAGCAACTGGTTGGCGCTGCCACTTCCGGCATATCGCCAGTGGCGCAACCACCACTACGAACACCGCAATTTGTGGCCGCTCGACCGCTGGGTGTTCGAACTCACGCGCGCCGGCTTTCGCATAACGAGCGTTCAGCCGTATTTGCGTCGCAAATTGGTGACCGCATGGGACGCGCTAGGGCCTGTCATCAATTAATCCCCTTTGTCATACTTCTGTTCTCTCCAACTGCGAGCAAGCACAGCGGAAGATGGCCAGACGATACGGATTGCGAGACGACCAGTGGGAACGAATCAAGGATTTACTGCCGGGCCAAG
>JACQFZ010000059.1 GCA_016199745.1 Gammaproteobacteria bacterium | reverse complement strand
TGGTTCTGCAGCAGAATCGATGCAACGATTCCTGACGTTTCTCACCCCCTTGACGGTCCGGCAATGATGACGTTATGCAAGGACCGCGCATGACCCGCAGAGGATGCCGATAGCCAAACTTTATGCGGGTTCGTAAGCGTGCGTCCCAGTAGCGATGCCGCCGGCGTCGCGTCATTGGGAGCGCTTCTTGAATGGTATAACCGATTCCGTTAAACGCGATCGTTGGGCGCGCTTGCGCTTCTCGATCATTGGGCCGTTACTCGCCGCGCCACCGGGACCCAAGGCGCTGCAGGCCGCATTGCAACTGCTCGCCGTATCATTATGTGGCGCTCGGAAATATGTGGCGTCCGGTCGCAGGAGCCTTGCAATCAGCCAATGCTGCTCGTAGTTACGCCACATAAATTCCGGCTCATGATGATCGTCCATCCCTTTGTAAATGGAGGTCGATCATGTTCGAAATTCTGTTCAAATACCCAGCAGTCGTTGCGCGCTATCGCGCTGCGCCCCATGCCGATTCTCGTGAGCGATTCCTCGGGAATTGTGCCGATCAAGGCTATTCCCATGCGATGCTGTGCAAGATCGCCTGGGTCCTGCTGGCGGTCGCGCCTGGCATCGACATCGATTCCGGCGAAGTGTCCGTGCAAGACATCGAATTGGCAGTGGACCAGCGGACACGAATCAGCCGACGATTAGGATCGTTGGATAGCTTTCACGGGGCCCGCCGGATGTTCATTCACATCGTCACCGAATGGGTACAAAGCGTGGGTTGCGTTGTGCGCATTCCCGAGATTGAACGTCGTTTTACGGAGCAACTCGACGCTTATAGCCGCTACTTGCGTGACGAGCGCGGCCTGTCGCCGGTCACAATTTCAACGCGCCATGATCATCTGACAGTTTTTTTGAACGATTGCCATCGGCCCGAGATTCAATCCACACAATCACGATTGCCGATGTCGACTCATTCATCGAGGATAAGGGCCGTCATGGTTGGACGCGCGCATCGTTGTGTACGCTGGCGAGTCGCTTGCGCAGCTTCTTTCGCTACGCGGGGTCGCAGGACTGGTGTCTTTCCGGACTCGCCGTTGTCATCGAATCGCCAAGGATCTACGCCATGGAGGGCGTTCCCCAAGGACCACCATGGGAAGACGTTCAGCGCTTGCTTGCCAATGCCGGCGGTGACCGGCACGTCGATATTCGCGACCGTGCCATCCTGATGCTACTTTCGGTGTATGGACTGCGGCGCGGTGAAGTCGCCGCGCTTCGCTTGGATGATATTGATTGGACAAGCGAACGTATTCTCGTTACCCGCCCCAAGCAGCGTTGCAAGCAGTCCTATCCCTTGCTCGTCGAGGTCGGCGATGCCATCTTGCGTTATTTGCGCGAAGCGCGGCCAAGCTGTTCGCATCGGATGCTGTTTCTGACGATTGCCGCACCCGTGCGGCCGTTGTCCGCCACAAGCATCACTGCAATCGCCCATGCGCGTCTGACTTCGCTTGGCACCACATTGCCGTCGCGCGGCGCGCATTGCCTGCGTCATGCCTGTGCCGGCCATCTTCTCGACTCGGGATTCACACTGAAGCAAATCGGAGATCATCTCGGTCATCGCAGCGCCAATTCCACCTTGCACTACACCAAGGTCGACCTGCCTGGATTGCGGCTGGTCTGCCAGGACGTCTGCGAGGGGAATGTCCCCGACTGCTTTGCAAAAGGCTTTGAGAATAGCGTCCACAGCACGGGCTCGCATTTGCTGCAATCCGGCGTCGATATCAATACCATCCGCGCGTGGCTGGGTCATGTCTCATTGAACACGACCAATATCTATGCCGAGACCGACCTTGCGACGAAGGCACGCGCACTGGCTACCTGCGCGCCACCATCTGAGAAGAAACCTGCGAAGCGATGGCGCAACCAGCCGGAGCTGATGGCCTTTCTGCACGGGCTATAGGCGATA
>JACQFZ010000058.1 GCA_016199745.1 Gammaproteobacteria bacterium | reverse complement strand
TAATGAAATGGCTACCCCCGCCGCCCTCTGTGATCGCCCACTAAGCTTTCACAGGGGGCTCATCGGAGACCGTTGCCATGAACAAAGTAGCTATTGCCGCCATCGACCTGGGAAAACACACCTTTCATCTGCATGCACAAGATGATCGTGGTCATGAGCTTTACCGCAAAAAGTTTACTCGAGCCACGCTTATCCAGCACTTGGCGAACCTCGAACCCTGTACCGTCGTGATGGAGGCCTGTGGCGGAGCCCACTTCATGGCGCAGGAGGTCGCAAGGCTGGGACACACGCCCAAGCTCATTGCTCCTCATCTCGTGCGTCCGTATGTGAAAAGCAACAAAAACGACTTCGCGGATGCCGAGGCGATCTGCGAGGCAGCGACTCGCCCAACGATGCGCTTTGTGCCCCCCAAAACCCAGGCTCAGCAAGCGCTGGCCATGCTCAACTCGGTACGCGATTCGTTCATCGAAGACCGCACCGCCACCATCAATCGGATTCACGCAGCCCTTCTGGAGGTGGGCGTCAGCTTGGCCCCAGGCTTCAAATCAATCAAAGATCTTCCGGCGCGGCTTGAGGCGAGTTCATTTTCTGAGCGCATCAAAAAAATTCTGATGACGCTGCATAAGCACTTCAACTACCTGGATGAGCAGGTCAAGGCACTGGACAAGGACGTGGAATGCCAAGCCGCTGGAGATGATCTGGCTGCGCGTTTGATGACGATGCCGTGTGTAGGCCCGATCACCTCCACCGTCCTGGCTGCCGAGTTGGGCGATGGCAAACAGTTCAAATGCGGCCGAGGCTATTCGGCCTCGATCGGACTGGTGCCCAAACAGCATTCCACTGGCGGCAAGACCGTACTGTTGGGCATCAGCAAGCGCGGTGATCGAAACCAGAGGCGCCTGCTCGTCCAGTGTGCCCGTGTTTACTTGATACAGCTGGACCGACAGAAAGGGTGGCTGGCGGACTGGGTCCGGCAGCTACTGGCCCACCATCACTCCAACCATGTGGTCTGTGCGCTGGCCAATAAGCTGGCGAGGATCGCCTGGGCAATTGCAGCACACCACACCGAATTCGATGCAGGGCCAAACGCGATGAACACCTGACCCTGCTGTCACCCGAGCACCACCCACCTGGTTTTGCGATGCTGGATAACAGATGACGTGAACGGCTAACCGGCCTGACGACAACCCTGAGCTCCCACACGGCTGAAAGGCCGTTCTAGTAATTAGGATCGTCGGGCATCGATTCTCATCGAGGCGCGGGGCGACAACCCCACTCAGACGCCGGATAGATGAAAGCAAGCCAACCACGCATCAAAAACAGTATTGCAGAAAAGGGGGTAACCATAGATGTGGGAGCGAGCCTGCTCGCGATCGATCGCAAATCCAGCATCGCAGCAAAGCCTGGCCACCCCAAAAAATCCAATTGCTGAGCCGTGGATATCAGCGCAATGAATCCAACAATAAAAACAATCCAGCGCTACAAAATCTCGAATAACTCTCGAAAATCAGAAATTCTCTCAATTTTTTTCACCTGCTTGCCATCCTTCACCCCAATGGTTAGGGTTGAAGGCATGAAAACCTCTCACACCCTCATTCAGC